>NZ_JACVVH010000008.1:0-126473 GCF_016647865.1 Pseudomonas sp. S60
CAATACTAATTGCCCGTGAGGCTTGACCATATAACACCCAAGCAATTTGCTAAGCAGATTGTGGTGGTGAAGACGCTATGAACCGAAAGTTCGCGATTCACAAACATCACATATCCGGATTCGCTGGAGTGTCTATCAAGACCTTCTGGCAACAGAATTTCTTGACGACCATAGAGCATTGGAACCACCTGATCCCATCCCGAACTCAGTAGTGAAACGATGCATCGCCGATGGTAGTGTGGGGTTTCCCCATGTGAGAGTAGGTCATCGTCAAGATTCATTTCGCAAAACCCCTATCTGCGCATGCAGGTAGGGGTTTTGTCTTTGTGCGATAAAAATTCCCCCAGAGCTTGCGGCAGCCCTTGTCCCGCTGAGGGCAGGGCATCACCGGAACGCCCCTTTTCCTATGCAAGCCCACGACCCATGGCTATCATGCCTGCCTTATCCAACGTTGAGACTGGCATGCTGAAGTTGTTGAACCTCCTCAAGGATGGCCGATTCCATTCCGGAGAAGCTCTAGGGGCAGCCCTCGGGGTGAGTCGCAGTGCGGTATGGAAACAGCTGCAACACCTTGAGAGCGAACTTAACCTCACCATTCACAAGGTCCGTGGCCGTGGCTACCAGTTAGCTGCGCCCTTGGCAATGCTCGACGCAAAGGCTATAGCCGGCTTTGCCACGCAAGCCCCGTGGCCCGTCTTCATTCATGAATCCATCGACTCTACAAATGCAGAGGGTTTGCGCCTGGCAGCACAAGGGCAGCAGGCGCCTTTCGTGGTGTTGGCGGAGCGCCAGAGTGCTGGTCGTGGGCGGCGTGGCCGAGAGTGGGTCAGCCCCTTCGCCGAGAACCTTTACTACAGCCTGGTCTTGCGCGTAGACGGCGGTATACGCCAGCTTGAGGGCTTGAGCCTGGTTGTTGGCTTGGCCGTTATGCGCACCCTGCAAGCATTTGGCGTGAATGCTGTAGGCCTGAAGTGGCCTAACGACGTTCTGGTCAATGGCCAGAAGATCACCGGCATCCTCCTCGAGCTGGTAGGCGACCCTGCCGATGTTTGTCATGTGGTGCTGGGTATCGGCATCAATGTAAACATGCAGGTCAACGCGCAGGTAGATCAGCAATGGACATCCATGCGGCGTGAGGTGGGAGCGGTGATTGATCGCAACCACCTGGTCGCCTCGCTCAGTCAACAGTTGCAGCATGAACTTGCCCGTCATCGCCGCTATGGCTTTGCAGCGTTTCAAGAGGAATGGGAGCAGGCGCATCTGTGGCAAGGGCGTAACGTGTCACTGATAGCAGGCACCACGCGCATTGACGGCTTGGTACTGGGCGTTGATGGGCAAGGCGGTTTGCGCCTTGTGGTGGACGGCGTTGAAAAAAGCTTCAGTGGCGGTGAGCTGAGTTTGAGGTTGCGTGATGATTCTTGAGCTCGATTGCGGCAATAGCTTCATCAAGTGGCGGGTGATCCATAGCCTGGATGCCATGATTGTCGCAGGTGGAACCGTTGAGTCTGACCAGGCGCTTGTGGAGGGTGTGGCTGCCCTGCCTGCGGTGCAATTGACAGGCTGCCGAATTGTCAGCGTCAGAAGTGAAGAAGAGACCGAAGCTCTGTGCACGCTGATTGCGCAGGTGTTTTCAGTGCAGTCGCATGTGGCGCGTTCTGCCCGAGAAATGGCCGGTGTGCGAAATGGCTATGACGACTACCAGCGCTTGGGTATGGATCGCTGGCTGGCTGTTCTGGGCGCCTACCACCTTGCACGTGGCGCGTGCCTGGTAATAGACCTGGGCACAGCAGCAAAAGCGGATTATGTAGCCGCAGACGGTGAACACCTCGGCGGCTACATTTGCCCTGGTATGCCTTTGATGCGCGGCCAGCTGCGCACGCATACGCGGCGCATTCGCTACGATGATGCCTCCGCTGAGCGCGCATTGGCCACCTTGTTGCCGGGCCGTTCCACGGTTGAAGCGGTAGAACGTGGCTGCGTGCTGATGCTGCAGGGCTTTGCGCAGACGCAGATCGAGCAGGCGCATGCCCTTTGGGGGAGTGACTTTACGGTCTTCCTTGCGGGCGGTGATGCACCGTTGCTGAGGGATACGCTCCCACAGGCTCGGGTGGTGCCTGATCTGGTCTTCGTCGGTTTGGCGATGGCCTGTCCATTGAACTGAGGTGCCCTATGCGCTGGTTATTTTTGCTGTTGCTGGTACTCAATGCCTTTTATTACGTGTGGCATCAGCAAGGCGCGCCGTTGAGGGTAAAAGAGGTTGCGCCCCTGTCTTTGTATAAAGGCAGCCAGCAGGAAATACGCCTGGTGCGCGAGGCGGGTGTGGCGGCATCGCCCAGGCGTCGCGACGAGTGCCTGATAGTGGGTGGCGCCATGGGCCAGGAGCAGATCGATGCCCTGCGGCAGAGGTTGACGAGCCTGGACATAGCAACGCTTCCGGTGGTTGCACAGCTGCCAGGTGCGGAAGGGCGCTGGCTAAAGGTGGAGCCCGACAGCGAGCGTTTACTGGACGCAGCAGCCCTGGCGGCTCTTTCCAATGATTTCAAAGACTTAAAACATAAAATTATTTTCTGCCAGGGTATTGCAACTGGTGAATAGCTTGATAGAATGGCGCCCGCTTCGCAGGGAACACCACTCAGGTGGCAGAACTGGAAGCGGTGTCAAAGTAGCTAAGTTTCAGATTTGATTGAAAAAATTTGAAAAATCGCTTGACACTGAGGCGGCAGACAAATAGAATGCCGGCCACATCTGGAGGGATTCCCGAGCGGCCAAAGGGGACGGACTGTAAATCCGTTGCGAGAGCTTCGAAGGTTCGAATCCTTCTCCCTCCACCAGTTTTAGCGAGAGCCGTAAGCTCCGCGGGTATAGTTTAGTGGTAGAACCTCAGCCTTCCAAGCTGATGATGCGGGTTCGATTCCCGCTACCCGCTCCAAGTTTGCTGGATTTTGCACAACGTGTTTCGCTCTTGTAGCTCAGTTGGTAGAGCACACCCTTGGTAAGGGTGAGGTCAGCGGTTCAAGTCCGCTCAAGAGCTCCATATAAACAAGGCAGATATGAAAATATCTGCCTTTGTTTTATCAGCGCAAGACTATTTCTTCTGCGGAGGATTGTATCGATGGCTAAGGAAAAGTTTGATCGTTCCCTTCCCCACGTTAACGTCGGCACTATCGGCCACGTTGACCACGGTAAGACCACTCTGACCGCAGCTCTGACTCGCGTCTGCTCCGAAGTATTCGGTTCGGCAGTCGTTGAGTTCGACAAGATCGACTCGGCTCCAGAAGAAAAAGCGCGCGGTATCACCATCAACACCGCTCACGTTGAGTACAACTCGACCATTCGTCACTACGCTCACGTTGACTGCCCAGGTCACGCTGACTACGTGAAGAACATGATCACCGGTGCTGCCCAGATGGACGGCGCGATCCTGGTTTGCTCGGCCGCCGACGGTCCGATGCCACAAACCCGTGAGCACATCCTGCTGTCCCGTCAGGTTGGCGTTCCGTACATCGTGGTCTTCCTGAACAAGGCTGACCTGGTAGACGACGCTGAGCTGCTGGAGCTGGTCGAGATGGAAGTTCGCGACCTGCTGTCCACCTACGACTTCCCAGGCGACGACACCCCGATCATCATCGGTTCGGCTCGTATGGCGCTGGAAGGCAAAGACGACAACGAAATGGGCACTACCGCTGTCAAGAAGCTGGTAGAGACTCTGGACAGCTACATTCCTGAGCCAGTTCGTGCCATCGATCAGCCATTCCTGATGCCGATCGAAGACGTATTCTCGATCTCGGGCCGTGGTACCGTTGTAACTGGCCGTATCGAGCGTGGCATCGTCCGCGTTCAGGATCCGCTGGAAATCGTTGGTCTGCGTGACACCACCACCACCACCTGCACCGGTGTTGAGATGTTCCGCAAGCTGCTGGACGAAGGCCGTGCTGGCGAGAACTGCGGCGTTCTGCTGCGTGGTACCAAGCGTGACGACGTTGAGCGTGGCCAGGTTCTGGTCAAGCCAGGTTCGGTCAAGCCGCACACCAAGTTCACCGCAGAAGTCTACGTCCTGTCGAAGGAAGAAGGCGGCCGTCACACGCCGTTCTTCAAAGGCTACCGTCCTCAGTTCTACTTCCGTACCACTGACGTGACCGGTAACTGCGAACTGCCGGAAGGCGTTGAAATGGTAATGCCAGGTGACAACATTCAGATGACTGTTACCCTGATCAAAACCATCGCAATGGAAGACGGTCTGCGCTTCGCTATCCGTGAAGGCGGTCGTACCGTCGGCGCCGGTGTCGTAGCGAAAATCATTGAATAAGTAGTTGATTTACTTGATTAGGCCGGTATAATAGCCGGCCTGATACAGCGTTACAGGTCAGTAGCTCAATTGGCAGAGCGACGGTCTCCAAAACCGTAGGTTGGGGGTTCGATTCCCTCCTGACCTGCCATTTCACCTCGGTGTGATGGCTTTCTTATTACAGGATCCTCCTCGATGACCCCCAAAACTGAAGCCCAAGAATCGCGTTTTGATCTGTTCAAGTGGCTGGCTGTAGTGGCTTTGGTGGTAGTTGGTGTGGTGGGTAATCAGTATTACTCCGCAGCGCCAATCCTGTACCGTGTCCTCGCGCTTCTTGTTCTTGCTGCTGCTGCAGGCTTCGTTGCCTTGCAAACAGTGAAGGGTAAGTCGTTCTTCGCGCTGGCAAAGGAAGCACGTGCCGAGATTCGTAAAGTCGTATGGCCGACCCGCCAGGAAACCACCCAGACCACGTTGATTGTCGTGGCTGTCGTGCTGGTTATGGCACTGCTGTTGTGGGGGCTCGATTCCCTGCTCGGTTGGGCGGTCTCCTTGATCGTTGGCTAAAGGTGTCCCGTGGCTAAGCGTTGGTATGTTGTTCATGCTTACTCGGGTTACGAGAAGCATGTGATGCGCTCCCTGATTGAGCGTGTCAAGCTGGCTGGCATGGAAGACGGTTTCGGCGAGATCCTGGTTCCGACCGAAGAAGTCGTCGAAATGCGCAACGGCCAGAAGCGCAAGAGTGAGCGCAAATTCTTCCCTGGCTATGTACTGGTCCAGATGGAGATGAACGAAGGGACTTGGCACTTGGTCAAGGACACCCCTCGTGTAATGGGTTTCATTGGTGGTACTGCAGACAAGCCTGCGCCTATCACCGATAAAGAGGCCGAGGCCATCCTGCGTCGCGTTGCCGACGGCAGTGACAAGCCCAAGCCGAAGACGCTGTTCGAGCCAGGTGAAGTGGTTCGTGTTGTTGATGGTCCGTTCGCAGACTTCAACGGCAGTGTCGAAGAGGTTAACTACGAAAAGAGCCGACTGCAGGTTGCAGTGCTCATTTTCGGTCGCTCCACGCCTGTGGAGCTCGAGTTCAGCCAGGTCGAAAAGGTCTAGGCGGACGAAGCATCCCATACCCCGCAGCCCTGTGTGCTGCGGGGTTTTGTCGTCACTGGGATAAAACGCAAGTCATCCGGGGAGCCATCAGGCGTTCGTACCCGATTTTGGAGTAGCTCATGGCTAAGAAGATTCAGGCTTACATCAAGCTGCAAGTTAAGGCCGGCCAGGCCAACCCAAGCCCACCCGTTGGTCCAGCACTGGGTCAACACGGTGTGAACATCATGGAATTCTGCAAGGCCTTCAACGCCCGTACCCAGGGTCAAGAAGCCGGCCTGCCGACGCCTGTGATCATCACTGTCTACAGCGACCGTAGCTTCACCTTCGAGACCAAGAGCACCCCTGCCTCGGTTCTGCTGAAGAAAGCTGCTGGCCTGACCAGTGGTTCGGCTCGCCCGAACACCGTTAAAGTCGGTACCGTGACCCGTGCTCAGCTGGAAGAGATCGCCAAGACCAAACAGGCCGATCTGACTTCTGCTGACCTGGACGCTGCTGTACGCACCATCGCTGGCTCTGCCCGCAGCATGGGCCTGAACGTGGAGGGTGTGTAATGGCTAAGCTGACCAAGCGTCAAAAGGCAATCGCCGAGAAAATCGAAGCAGGCAAGGCCTACAACTTCGAAGAAGCGGCCACTCTGCTGGCTTCGCTGCCGGCTGCCAAGTTCGTAGAGTCCTACGACATCGCCGTTAACCTCGGTGTTGACCCGCGTAAATCCGACCAGGTCGTACGTAGCGCTACTGTGCTGCCGCACGGCACTGGCAAGACCGTTCGCGTAGCCGTCTTCACCCAGGGTCCAGCTGCTGAGGCCGCTTTGGCTGCCGGCGCTGACCGCGTAGGTATGGACGACCTGGCTGCCGAAATGAAAGGCGGCGACCTGAACTATGACGTCGTTATCGCATCGCCAGATGCCATGCGCGTTGTAGGTCAGCTGGGTCAGGTTCTGGGTCCTCGCGGCCTGATGCCTAACCCGAAAGTGGGTACCGTAACCCCAGACGTAGCCACTGCCGTGAAAAACGCCAAGGCTGGTCAGGTTCGCTATCGCACCGACAAAAACGGTATCATCCATACCTCCGTTGGCAAGATCGGCTTTGAAGCTGGCAAGCTGAAGGAAAACGTTGAAGCCCTGATCGCTGATCTGAAGCGTATCAAGCCTGCTTCCTCGAAAGGTATCTACGTCAAGCGCGTTACCCTGAGCACCACCATGGGCCCAGGTCTGGTCATCGATCAGAGCTCGCTGGACGTGTAAGAACATGGCGGTGCGACCTGTCGCACCGCCAGCAAAAATTGGGGTCCCTGCCTGGCGGGGGCTATCCAAGACCGTAGGTGGCGCAAGCCTTAAAACACCAGCCCACGCAGATGGTGCTCCCGATTCGTTACCGAATCAGACACCAAAACGACATCCGGCTTCGGCCAGATGAAACGGTAAAAACCAGGAGTAAACCCGTGGCAATTAAACTCGAAGACAAGAAGGCCATCGTCGCTGAAGTCAACGAGGCTGCCAAAGTCGCTCTGTCCGCTGTCGTGGCCGATGCCCGTGGTGTGACTGTAAGCGCAATGACCGGACTCCGTAAAGAGGCCCGCGAAGCTGGCGTCTACGTACGTGTCGTACGTAACACCCTGCTCAAGCGCGCTGTTGAAGGCACCGAATATTCGATCCTCAACGACGTGTTCAAAGGCCCGACCCTGATTGCTTTCTCCAACGAACACCCGGGCGCTGCTGCTCGTCTGTTCAAAGAGTTCGCCAAGGGTCAGGACAAGTTCGAGATCAAGGCAGCTGCGTTTGACGGCAATTTCATTGCAGCGAACCAGATCGACGTGTTGGCTACCCTGCCGACCCGCGACGAAGCTATTGCGAAACTGATGAGCGTGATCCAAGGCGCTACCAGCAAGCTGGCTCGTACTCTGGCAGCCATTCGCGACCAGAAAGAAGCTACCGCTGCCTAAGGCACGCGCGACTCTTTCAAAATCATTCGTTTAATTTGATGGCTGCGTAGGCTGTCACCCCAATACAGGATTTAAGTCATGTCCCTGACTAACGAGCAAATCATCGAAGCCATCGGCCAGAAAACCGTTCTGGAAGTTGTTGAGCTGATCAAAGCGATGGAAGAAACCTTCGGTGTTACCGCTGCTGTTGCCGCCGCTGGCCCAGCTGCTGCTGCTGCCGTTGTTGAAGAGCAGACCGAGTTCAACGTTGTTCTGGTTGAAGCCGGCGACAAGAAAGTGAACGTGATCAAAGCCGTTCGCGAACTGACCGGTCTGGGCCTGAAAGAAGCCAAAGAGAAAGTCGATGGCGCTCCTCAGGTTGTAGCTGAAGGCGTTTCAAAAGAAGCCGCTGAAGACGCTAAGAAGAAGCTGGAAGAAGCAGGCGCTAAAGTCGAGCTGAAGTAATCTCGACTTTGCGACTCCAGTCCGAGCGTTGAGCAAAGGGCTGATGGCTGGTGGCTTGCGCCACCGGCCTTTTTCCGTTATTGGCGGCCGGCCAAGCCGGCCCCGATAACGAGCTGCAAAACACCCATGTGGGTGGCGCAAACCAAGGGGTTTGCACGATTTTCTGGCTGCTCCCGCCGGGAGAAGCCAAACAAGCAGGTGACCAAGCTGGGGAACGCTGATGGCTTACTCATACACTGAGAAAAAACGTATCCGCAAGGACTTTAGCAAGTTGCCGGACGTTATGGATGTGCCTTACCTCCTGGCCATCCAGCTGGATTCGTATCGCGAATTCCTGCAAGCGGGAGCATCCAAGGATAACTTCCGCGACGTCGGCCTGCACGCGGCCTTCAAATCGGTATTCCCGATCATCAGCTACTCCGGCAATGCTGCCTTGGAGTACGTAGGCTATCGCCTGGGCGAACCCGCCTTCGATGTGAAGGAATGTGTCCTGCGTGGCGTGACCTTCGCGGTCCCACTGCGGGTCAAGGTGCGCCTGATCATCTTCGACAAGGAATCGTCGAACAAAGCGATCAAGGACATCAAAGAGCAAGAAGTCTACATGGGTGAAATCCCCCTGATGACTGAGAACGGTACCTTTGTAATCAACGGTACCGAGCGTGTGATCGTTTCCCAGCTGCACCGTTCGCCTGGTGTGTTCTTCGACCACGACCGTGGCAAGACTCACAGCTCGGGCAAGCTGCTGTACTCCGCTCGCATCATCCCTTACCGCGGTTCCTGGCTGGACTTCGAGTTCGACCCGAAGGACTGCGTATTCGTGCGTATCGACCGTCGCCGCAAACTGCCGGCCTCGGTGCTGTTGCGTGCGCTGGGTTACAGCACTGAAGAAGTGCTCAATACCTTCTACACCACCAACGTGTTCCACATTTCCGGCGAGAAACTCAGCCTGGAACTGGTGCCGCAGCGTCTGCGTGGTGAAGTCGCGGTCATGGACATCCATGACGAAAGCGGCAAGGTCATCGTTGAGCAAGGCCGCCGTATCACTGCGCGCCACATCAACCAGATCGAAAAGGCTGGCGTGAAGCAGCTGGACGTTCCTATGGAATACGTCCTGGGCCGCACCACCGCCAAGGCCATCGTGCACCCGGCTACCGGCGAAATCCTGGCCGAGTGCAACACCGAGTTGACCACCGATCTGCTGATCAAGGTTGCGAAGGCACAGGTCGTCCGTATCGAGACCCTGTACACCAACGACATCGACTGCGGCCCGTTCATCTCCGACACGCTGAAGATCGACACCACCAGCAACCAGCTGGAAGCACTGGTCGAGATCTACCGCATGATGCGTCCCGGCGAGCCGCCGACCAAGGATGCGGCCGAGACCCTGTTCAACAACCTGTTCTTCAGCGCCGAGCGCTACGACCTGTCCGCTGTAGGTCGCATGAAGTTCAACCGTCGTATCGGTCGTACCGAAATCGAAGGTTCGGGTGTGCTGAGCAAGGAAGACATCGTCGAGGTTCTGAAGACCCTGGTCGATATCCGTAACGGCAAAGGCATCGTCGACGACATCGACCACCTGGGTAACCGTCGTGTACGTTGCGTCGGCGAGATGGCCGAGAACCAGTTCCGTGTAGGCCTGGTGCGTGTAGAGCGCGCGGTCAAGGAACGTCTGTCCATGGCCGAAAGCGAAGGCTTGATGCCGCAGGACCTGATCAACGCCAAGCCGGTTGCGGCGGCGGTGAAAGAGTTCTTCGGCTCCAGCCAGCTTTCGCAGTTCATGGACCAGAACAACCCGCTGTCCGAGATCACCCACAAGCGCCGTGTCTCTGCACTCGGCCCGGGCGGTCTGACCCGTGAGCGTGCCGGCTTCGAAGTCCGTGACGTACACCCGACCCACTACGGCCGCGTGTGCCCGATCGAGACCCCTGAAGGTCCGAACATCGGTCTGATCAACTCCCTGGCAGCCTATGCCCGCACCAACCAATACGGCTTCCTCGAAAGCCCGTATCGCGTGGTGAAGGAAGGTGTGGTCAGCGACGACATCGTGTTCCTGTCCGCCATCGAAGAGGCTGATCACGTGATCGCCCAGGCTTCGGCCGCGATGAACGACAAGAAGCAGCTGATCGACGAACTGGTAGCGGTCCGTCACCTGAACGAATTCACCGTCAAGGCGCCGGAAGACGTCACCCTGATGGACGTTTCGCCGAAGCAGGTTGTTTCTGTTGCAGCGTCGCTGATTCCGTTCCTCGAGCACGACGACGCCAACCGTGCGTTGATGGGCTCGAACATGCAGCGTCAGGCTGTACCGACACTGCGCGCTGACAAGCCGCTGGTAGGTACTGGCATGGAGCGCAACGTTGCCCGTGACTCCGGTGTCTGCGTGGTTGCTCGCCGTGGTGGTGTGATCGACTCGGTCGACGCCAGCCGTGTCGTGGTTCGCGTGGCCGATGACGAAGTGGAAACCGGCGAAGCAGGTGTAGATATCTACAACCTGACCAAGTACACCCGTTCGAACCAGAACACCTGCATCAACCAGCGTCCGCTGGTGAGCAAGGGTGACAAGGTTCAGCGCGGCGACATCATGGCTGACGGCCCGTCCACCGACATGGGTGAACTGGCACTGGGCCAGAACATGCGCATCGCGTTCATGGCGTGGAACGGCTTCAACTTCGAAGACTCCATCTGCCTGTCCGAGCGTGTGGTCCAGGAAGATCGCTTCACCACCATCCACATCCAGGAACTGACCTGTGTGGCCCGTGACACCAAGCTTGGCCCAGAAGAAATCACTGCGGACATCCCGAACGTGGGTGAAGCTGCACTGAACAAACTGGACGAAGCCGGTATTGTCTACGTGGGTGCTGAAGTCGGCGCCGGTGACATCCTGGTCGGCAAGGTAACGCCAAAAGGCGAAACCCAGCTGACGCCGGAAGAGAAACTCCTGCGCGCAATCTTCGGTGAGAAGGCCAGCGACGTTAAGGACACCTCCCTGCGTGTGCCAACCGGCACCAAGGGTACTGTCATCGACGTACAGGTCTTCACCCGCGATGGCGTCGAGCGCGACAGCCGCGCCCTGGCCATCGAGAAGATGCAGCTGGACGAGATCCGCAAGGACCTCAACGAAGAGTTCCGCATCGTTGAAGGCGCTACCTTCGAACGTCTGCGCTCTGCTCTGAACGGCCAGGTGGTCGACGGTGGTGCGGGCCTGAAGAAAGGCACCGTGGTTTCCGACGAGGTGCTGGACGGCCTGGAGCACGGCCAGTGGTTCAAACTGCGCATGGCTGAGGATGCACTGAACGAGCAGCTGGAAAAGGCTCAGCAGTACATCGTCGACCGTCGCCGTCTGCTGGACGACAAGTTCGAAGACAAGAAGCGCAAGCTGCAGCAGGGCGATGACCTGGCACCGGGCGTACTGAAGATCGTCAAGGTCTACCTGGCTATCCGCCGTCGCATCCAGCCGGGTGACAAGATGGCGGGCCGTCACGGTAACAAAGGTGTTGTCTCGGTTATCATGCCGGTTGAAGACATGCCTCACGATGCCAACGGTACGCCGGTAGACGTCGTGCTCAACCCGCTGGGCGTACCTTCGCGTATGAACGTCGGTCAGATCCTTGAAACCCACCTGGGCCTCGCAGCCAAAGGCCTGGGCGAGAAGATCGACCGCATGATCGAAGAGCAACGCAAGGCTGCAGAGCTGCGCGTGTTCCTGACCGAGGTCTACAACGAGATCGGTGGTCGTCAGGAAAACCTCGACGAGTTCACTGACGAAGAGATCCTGGCCCTGGCCCATAACCTGAAGAAGGGTGTGCCAATGGCTACCCCGGTCTTCGATGGTGCCAAAGAGCGCGAGATCAAGGCCATGCTGAAACTGGCCGACCTGCCAGAGAGCGGCCAGATGGTGCTGTTCGATGGCCGTACCGGCAACAAGTTCGAGCGTCCTGTGACCGTTGGTTACATGTACATGCTTAAGCTGAACCACTTGGTGGACGACAAGATGCACGCGCGTTCCACTGGTTCCTACAGCCTGGTTACCCAGCAGCCGCTGGGTGGTAAGGCGCAGTTCGGTGGTCAGCGTTTCGGGGAGATGGAAGTGTGGGCGCTGGAAGCATACGGCGCGGCATACACCCTGCAAGAAATGCTCACAGTGAAGTCGGACGACGTGAACGGCCGTACCAAGATGTACAAGAACATCGTGGATGGCGATCACCGTATGGAGCCGGGCATGCCCGAGTCCTTCAACGTGTTGATCAAAGAGATCCGTTCGCTCGGTATCGATATCGATCTGGAAACCGAATAACACGTGACGCGAAGGGGAGTGGGGCAGGTAATGCCCGCTCCCTGCTCCGCCAGGAGGAAAGGCCTTGAAAGACCTACTGAATCTGCTGAAAAACCAGGGTCAAGTCGAAGAGTTCGACGCCATCCGCATCGGTCTGGCGTCGCCTGAAATGATCCGTTCGTGGTCGTTCGGTGAAGTTAAGAAGCCGGAAACCATCAACTACCGTACGTTCAAACCCGAGCGTGACGGCCTGTTCTGCGCCAAGATCTTTGGCCCAGTCAAGGACTACGAGTGCCTGTGCGGCAAGTACAAGCGCCTCAAGCACCGCGGCGTCATCTGCGAGAAGTGCGGCGTTGAAGTTGCCCTGGCCAAGGTTCGTCGTGAGCGCATGGCGCACATCGAACTGGCCTCGCCGGTTGCCCACATCTGGTTCCTGAAGTCGCTGCCGTCCCGTATCGGCCTGCTGATGGACATGACCCTGCGTGATATCGAGCGCGTTCTCTACTTCGAGAGCTATGTCGTTATCGACCCGGGCATGACCACCCTTGAAAAAGGTCAGCTGCTGAACGACGAGCAGTACTTCGAAGCGCTGGAAGAGTTCGGTGACGACTTCGACGCCCGCATGGGTGCCGAGGCTGTCCGCGAGCTGCTGCACGCGATCGACCTGGAGCACGAGATTGGCCGCCTGCGTGAAGAAATTCCGCAGACCAACTCGGAAACCAAGATCAAGAAGCTGTCCAAGCGCCTGAAGCTGATGGAAGCTTTCCAGGGCTCGGGCAACCTGCCTGAGTGGATGGTTCTGACCGTCCTGCCAGTATTGCCGCCGGACCTGCGTCCGCTGGTACCGCTGGATGGCGGCCGCTTCGCGACCTCCGACCTGAACGACCTGTATCGTCGGGTGATCAACCGTAACAACCGTCTGAAGCGCCTGCTGGATCTGTCGGCACCGGACATCATCGTGCGCAACGAAAAGCGCATGCTGCAGGAAGCGGTCGACGCCCTGCTGGACAACGGCCGTCGCGGTCGCGCCATCACTGGCTCGAACAAGCGTCCGCTGAAGTCCCTGGCTGACATGATCAAAGGTAAGCAAGGTCGCTTCCGTCAGAACTTGCTCGGCAAGCGCGTGGACTACTCTGGCCGTTCGGTAATTACCGTAGGCCCGACCCTGCGTCTGCACCAGTGCGGTCTGCCGAAGAAGATGGCCCTCGAGCTGTTCAAGCCGTTCATTTTCGGCAAGCTCGAAATGCGCGGCCTGGCGACCACCATCAAGGCTGCCAAGAAGATGGTCGAGCGCGAGCTGCCCGAGGTTTGGGACGTACTCGCCGAGGTCATCCGCGAACACCCCGTACTGCTCAACCGTGCACCCACCCTGCACCGTCTGGGTATTCAGGCGTTCGAGCCGGTTCTGATCGAAGGCAAGGCCATTCAGCTGCACCCGCTGGTGTGTGCGGCGTACAACGCCGACTTCGACGGTGACCAGATGGCCGTTCACGTGCCGCTGACGCTGGAAGCCCAGCTCGAAGCGCGCGCACTGATGATGTCGACCAACAACATTCTGTCGCCAGCCAACGGTGAGCCAATCATCGTTCCGTCGCAGGACGTTGTACTGGGTCTGTACTACATGACCCGTGAAGCCATCAACGCCAAGGGCGAAGGTCGCGTATTCGCCGACCTGCAGGAAGTCGACCGCGTATTCCGCGCCGGCGAAGCCGCCCTGCACGCGAAAATCAAGGTTCGTATCAACGAAACCGTGAAAGACCGCGATGGCAGCGTGACCAAGAATACCCGTATCGTCGATACCACCGTCGGCCGTGCGCTGTTGTTCCAGGTTGTTCCGGCAGGCCTGCCGTACGACGTGGTCAACCAGCCGATGAAGAAAAAGGCGATCTCCAAGCTGATCAACCAGTGCTACCGCGTGGTGGGTCTGAAAGAGACCGTCATCTTCGCTGACCAACTGATGTACACCGGTTTCGCTTATTCGACCATCTCCGGTGTTTCCATCGGTGTGAACGACTTTGTCATCCCGGATGAGAAAGCCCGCATCATCGGTAACGCTACCGATGAAGTGAAAGAGATCGAGAGCCAGTATGCGTCCGGCCTGGTAACCCAGGGCGAGAAGTACAACAAGGTCATCGACTTGTGGTCCAAGGCGAACGACGAAGTGTCCAAGGCGATGATGGCCAACCTCTCGAAAGAGAAGGTCATCGACCGTGAGGGCAATGAAGTCGATCAGGAGTCCTTCAACTCCATGTACATGATGGCTGACTCCGGTGCGCGGGGTTCCGCTGCCCAGATCCGTCAGCTGGCCGGTATGCGTGGCCTGATGGCCAAGCCTGACGGCTCCATCATCGAGACGCCAATCACGGCGAACTTCCGTGAAGGCCTGAGCGTACTTCAGTACTTCATCTCGACGCACGGTGCTCGTAAGGGTCTGGCGGATACCGCACTGAAGACCGCGAACTCGGGTTACCTGACCCGTCGTCTGGTAGACGTTGCGCAGGACCTGGTGGTAACCGAGATCGATTGCGGTACCGACCAAGGCCTGGTGATGACGCCGCACATCGAAGGTGGCGACGTTGTAGAGCCGCTGGGTGAGCGCGTACTGGGCCGTGTCATTGCCCGTGACGTGTTCAAGCCAGGCACCGAGGATGTAATCGTGCCGGCCGGTACGCTGGTCGACGAGCAGTGGGTCGAGTTCATCGAGCTGAACAGCATCGACGAAGTGATCGTGCGTTCGCCGATCAACTGCGAAACCCGCTACGGCATCTGCGCCAAGTGCTACGGCCGTGACCTGGCTCGCGGTCACCAGGTGAACATCGGTGAAGCTGTCGGCGTTATCGCTGCACAGTCGATCGGTGAGCCGGGTACCCAGCTGACCATGCGTACGTTCCACATCGGTGGTGCTGCAAGCCGTACCTCGGCTGCCGACAGCGTCCAGGTGAAGAACGGCGGTATGGTTCGTCTGCACAACCTGAAGCAGGTCGAGCGCGCTGACGGTAACCTGGTTGCCGTATCCCGTTCGGGCGAACTGGCGATTGCCGATGAGTTCGGCCGTGAGCGTGAGCGTTACAAGCTGCCTTACGGTGCGGTAATTTCGGTCAAGGAAGGTGACAAGGTCGAAGCTGGCGCAATCGTCGCCAAGTGGGACCCGCACACCCACCCGATCGTGACCGAGCTGAAAGGTACCGTGACCTTCGTGGGCATGGAAGAAAACATTACCATCAAGCGCCAGACCGACGAGCTGACCGGCCTGACCAACATCGAAGTCCTGGACGTCAAGGATCGCCCTGCCGCTGGCAAGGAAATCCGTCCGGCGATCAAGATGGTCGATGCCAACGGCAAGGATCTGTACCTGCCAGGTACTGACGTACCGGCGCAGTACTTCCTGCCTGCCAACGCCTTGGTGGGTGTTGCTGACGGTGCGCAGATCGGTGTGGGTGACGTTATTGCGCGTATTCCGCAAGAAACGTCCAAGACCCGTGACATCACCGGTGGTCTGCCGCGCGTTGCCGACCTGTTCGAAGCGCGCCGTCCGAAAGAAGCCTCGATTCTGGCTGAAGTCAGCGGCACCATCGCGTTCGGTAAAGAAACCAAGGGCAAGCGTCGCCTGGTCATTACCCCGACCGACGGCAGCGATCCGTACGAAGAGCTGATTCCGAAGTGGCGCCACCTGAACGTCTTCGAAGGCGAACAGGTAAACCGCGGCGAAGTTATCTCCGACGGCCCGAGCGATCCGCACGACATCCTGCGTTTGCTGGGTGTGAGCGCGCTGGCGAAGTACATCGTCAACGAGATCCAGGACGTTTACCGTCTGCAGGGCGTGAAGATCAACGACAAGCACATCGAGACCATCCTGCGTCAGATGCTGCGCAAGGTCGAGATCTCCGAGTCGGGCGATTCCAGCTTCATCAAGGGCGACCAGATGGAACTGACTCAGGTGCTGGTAGAGAACGAGCGCCTGGCTGGCGACGACAAGTTCGTCTCCAAGTTCACCCGTGTGCTGCTGGGTATCACCAAGGCGTCGCTGTCGACCGAGTCGTTCATCTCCGCGGCTTCCTTCCAGGAAACCACCCGCGTGCTGACCGAAGCGGCGGTAACCGGCAAGCGCGATTACCTGCGCGGCCTGAAAGAGAACGTGGTCGTGGGTCGTCTGATCCCGGCCGGTACCGGTCTGGCCTACCACAGCGAGCGCAAGCGTCGCCGTGAAGCAGACAAGCCGCTGCGTGTGAGCGCCAGTGAGGTTGAAGCCGCACTGACCGAAGCACTGAACTCCAGCGGTAACTGAGTACAGGGCAGGGCCCCGGCAGCCTCGAACGACCATCGCTGACATGAAATGTTGCCGATGATCGGGCGAGGACGGCCGGGGCTTCGTCTTGACTGGGTGCAAGATCCTCTTTAGACTTTTGTACCCTTAAATTTGGTGAGGCTCCGTCTCGCCAATTTTTGGCTTTCTTGCAAGACAATAGCGTCGCAAGACAATCAGTGGAGCTAGTAGATGGCAACTATCAACCAGCTGGTACGTCAGCCGCGTAAGCGTTCGGTCGAAAAGTCCGACGTTCCTGCGCTGCAGAACTGCCCGCAACGTCGTGGCGTGTGCACCCGTGTGTACACCACCACGCCGAAAAAACCTAACTCGGCACTGCGTAAAGTATGCCGTGTGCGTCTGACCAACGGTTTCGAGGTTTCCTCGTACATCGGTGGTGAAGGCCACAACCTGCAAGAGCACAGCGTCGTCCTGATCCGTGGCGGCCGTGTAAAAGACTTGCCAGGTGTTCGTTACCACACCGTTCGCGGCTCTCTGGATACTTCGGGCGTTAAAGGCCGTAACCAGGGTCGTTCGAAGTACGGTACCAAGCGTCCGAAGTAATCGGCCGTTTGCAGACATCCATTTTTTTGAGTCGATAAGAGTAAGGTCGGGCAGGGGTCGCAGACCCACGTCCCGGGCTAACCTGAAGACCGTTTGAGGGCTTATCATGCCAAGACGTCGTGTAGCAGCAAAACGTGAGATTCTCGACGATCCTAAGTACGGATCGCAGATTCTCGCCAAGTTCATGAACCACGTGATGGAAAGCGGCAAGAAGGCCGTAGCCGAGCGCATCGTTTACGGTGCCCTGGATACTGTCAAAGCGCGCAAGAACAGCGACCCCCTGGAAATCTTCGAGAAAGCTCTCGACGCCATCGCTCCGCTGGTCGAAGTTAAGTCCCGTCGTGTCGGCGGTGCTACTTACCAGGTTCCGGTTGAAGTTCGTCCCTCCCGTCGTAACGCTCTGGCAATGCGCTGGCTCGTAGACTACGCCCGCAAGCGCGGCGAGAAGTCGATGGCTCTGCGCCTGGCCGGCGAGCTGCTGGATGCTGCTGAAGGCAAGGGTGCTGCAGTCAAGAAGCGTGAAGACGTGCACCGTATGGCCGAGGCCAACAAAGCGTTCTCGCACTACCGCTTCTAATTCAAGCATCAATCATTTTGCGAGGGCTTTATGGCTCGTACTACAGCAATTAACCGCTACCGCAACATTGGTATTTGCGCCCACGTTGACGCGGGCAAAACTACCACTACCGAGCGGATCCTGTTCTACACAGGTTTGAGCCACAAAATGGGCGAGGTGCACGACGGCGCCGCGACCACCGACTGGATGGTGCAGGAGCAGGAGCGGGGTATTACCATTACCTCCGCTGCCGTTACCACCTTCTGGAAAGGTTCTGTTGGTCAGTATGACAACTACCGCGTTAACGTCATCGATACCCCCGGCCACGTTGACTTCACCATTGAAGTAGAACGTTCGCTGCGCGTACTCGACGGCGCGGTCGTCGTGTTCTGCGGTACCTCCGGCGTTGAGCCGCAGTCCGAAACCGTATGGCGTCAGGCCAACAAATACGGTGTTCCACGTATCGTCTACGTGAACAAGATGGACCGTGCCGGTGCCAACTTCCTGCGCGTCGTAGGCCAGATCAAGAACCGCCTGGGTCACACCCCGGTTCCGATCCAGCTGGCCATCGGTTCGGAAGATAACTTCCAGGGTCAGGTCGACCTGATCAAGATGAAGGCTATCTACTGGAACGAAGACGACAAAGGCACCACCTATCGCGAGGAAGAGATTCCTGCCGATATGCTGGAGCTGGCTGAAGAGTGGCGCAACAACATGGTTGAAGCCGCCGCCGAAGCCAACGAAGAACTGATGAACAAGTACCTTGAAGAAGGTGAGCTGACCGTCGAAGAGATCAAGGCAGGCCTGCGCGCGCGCACCCTGGCCAGCGAAATCGTTCCGGCTGTCTGCGGTTCGTCGTTCAAGAACAAGGGCGTTCCCCTGGTTCTCGACGCCGTCATCGAGTTCCTGCCTGCTCCGACCGAGATCCCTGCAATCCAGGGTATCAACCCGGACGACAAGGACCTGGACAAAGAAGACCCGGCTGTCCGCAAGGACGAGCGTCACGCTGACGACGACGAGCCGTTCTCGGCCCTGGCGTTCAAGATCGCGACTGACCCGTTCGTGGGTACGCTGACCTTCGTCCGCGTTTACTCGGGCGTTCTGAGCTCCGGTGACTCGGTCATCAACTCGGTCAAAGGCAAGAAAGAGCGCGTTGGCCGTATGGTGCAGATGCACGCCAACCAGCGTGAAGAGATCAAAGAAGTTCGCGCTGGTGACATCGCGGCGCTGATCGGCATGAAAGACGTAACCACGGGCGAAACCCTGTGCAACGCCGACAAGCCAATCATTCTCGAGCGTATGGACTTCCCAGAGCCGGTTATCTCGCTCTCCGTAGAGCCGAAAACCAAGGCTGACCAGGAGAAGATGGGCATCGCACTGGGCAAGCTGGCCCAGGAAGACCCGTCGTTCCGCGTCAAGACCGACGAAGAGACTGGCCAGACCATCATCTCCGGTATGGGTGAGCTGCACCTGGACATCCTCGTTGACCGCATGAAGCGCGAATTCAACGTCGAAGCCAACATCGGCAAGCCGCAGGTTTCGTACCGCGAGAAGATCACCAAGTCCAACGTTGAGATCGAAGGCAAATTCGTTCGTCAGTCGGGTGGTCGTGGTCAGTTCGGTCACTGCTGGATCCGTTTCTCGGAGCCGGAAGTTGACGCGAAGGGCAACATCACCGAAGGTCTGGAATTCAAGAACGAAGTCGTGGGTGGTGTAATTCCGAAGGAATTCATTGCCCCGATCCAGAAGGGTATCGAAGAGCAGATGAAAAACGGCGTCGTTGCCGGTTATCCTCTGATCGGCCTGAAGGCCACGGTATTCGACGGTTCGTACCACGACGTCGACTCCAACGAAATGGCGTTCAAAATCGCTGCTTCGATGGCAACCAAGCAACTGGCCCAGAAGGGCGGTGGCGTGGTTCTCGAGCCGATCATGAAAGTCGAAGTTGTAACCCCGGAAGACTACCTGGGTGACGTGATGGGTGACCTGAACCGTCGTCGTGGTCTGGTACAGGGTATGGATGAATCGGTCTCCGGCCGCGTCGTCCGCGCTGAAGTTCCGCTCGGAGAGATGTTCGGTTACGCGACCGACGTTCGTTCCATGTCTCAGGGTCGCGCAAGCTACTCCATGGAATTCTCCAAATACGCCGAAGCTCCGTCGAACATCGTCGAAGCACTCGTTAAAAAACAAGGCTAATCCCCTTTAGGCAAGAGGTTCACTGTCGTGGCTAAAGAAAAATTTGATCGTTCCCTTCCCCACGTTAACGTCGGCACTATCGGCCACGTTGACCACGGTAAGACCACTCTGACCGCAGCTCTGACTCGCGTCTGCTCCGAAGTATTCGGTTCGGCAGTCGTTGAGTTCGACAAGATCGACTCGGCTCCAGAAGAAAAAGCGCGCGGTATCACCATCAACACCGCTCACGTTGAGTACAACTCGACCATTCGTCACTACGCTCACGTTGACTGCCCAGGTCACGCTGACTACGTGAAGAACATGATCACCGGTGCTGCCCAGATGGACGGCGCGATCCTGGTTTGCTCGGCCGCCGATGGTCCGATGCCACAAACCCGTGAGCACATCCTGCTGTCCCGTCAGGTTGGCGTTCCGTACATCGTGGTCTTCCTGAACAAGGCTGACCTGGTAGACGACGCTGAGCTGCTGGAACTGGTCGAGATGGAAGTTCGCGACCTGCTGTCCACCTACGACTTCCCAGGCGACGACACCCCGATCATCATCGGTTCGGCTCGTATGGCGCTGGAAGGCAAAGACGACAACGAAATGGGCACTACCGCTGTCAAGAAGCTGGTAGAGACTCTGGACAGCTACATTCCTGAGCCAGTTCGTGCCATCGACCAGCCATTCCTGATGCCGATCGAAGACGTATTCTCGATCTCGGGCCGTGGTACCGTTGTAACTGGCCGTATCGAGCGTGGCATCGTCCGCGTTCAGGATCCGCTGGAAATCGTTGGTCTGCGTGACACCACCACCACCACCTGCACCGGTGTTGAGATGTTCCGCAAGCTGCTGGACGAAGGCCGTGCTGGCGAGAACTGCGGCGTTCTGCTGCGTGGTACCAAGCGTGACGACGTTGAGCGTGGCCAGGTTCTGGTCAAGCCAGGTTCGGTCAAGCCGCACACCAAGTTCACCGCAGAAGTCTACGTCCTGTCGAAGGAAGAAGGCGGCCGTCACACGCCGTTCTTCAAAGGCTACCGTCCTCAGTTCTACTTCCGTACCACTGACGTGACCGGTAACTGCGAACTGCCGGAAGGCGTTGAAATGGTAATGCCAGGTGACAACATTCAGATGACTGTTACCCTGATCAAAACCATCGCAATGGAAGACGGTCTGCGCTTCGCTATCCGTGAAGGCGGTCGTACCGTCGGCGCCGGCGTTGTGGCCAAAATCATCGAGTAATCACTCGACCGATTGAAAAAACCCCCGCTCAGCGGGGGTTTTTTTTATTGGGTTGACACTAATTGGGGGCGTCTATAGAATCACGCCTCCTTTTAGCGGGCGTAGTGCGTCCGTTGGGAACAGCCTGGAGTCTGAAATCCAATGCAAAATCAGCAAATCCGAATCAGGTTGAAGGCTTTCGACCATCGCCTGATCGACCAATCCACCCAGGAAATCGTGGAAACCGCGAAACGTACTGGTGCACAAGTGCGTGGTCCAATTCCACTGCCTACCCGCAAAGAGCGTTTCACCGTTCTGGTCTCCCCGCACGTCAACAAAGACGCGCGTGACCAGTACGAGATTCGCACTCATAAGCGTGTTCTGGACATCGTCCAGCCAACGGATAAAACCGTTGATGCGCTGATGAAGCTTGATCTGGCGGCAGGTGTGGAAGTACAGATCAGCCTCGGCTAAGACTTCGGTCTAGTCGTGTAACGCTCTGAAATGGGCGGCCATAGCGGGTGAAAGCCCCGTACACTCATGAGGTTTACAACATGACTATTGGTGTAATCGGTCGCAAGTGCGGTATGACCCGCATTTTCACCGAAGAAGGTGTCTCCATTCCGGTCACGGTCATCGAGATCGAGCCGAATCGTGTCACCCAGTTCAAAACTGAAGAAACCGATGGCTACCGTGCAGTGCAAGTCACTGTCGGCGAGCGTCGTGCTTCGCGTGTGACTGCCGCTCAGGCAGGCCACTTCGCCAAGGCCAACGTTGCCGCTGGTCGCGGTGTTTGGGAGTTCCGTCTTGAAGAAGGCGATTTCCAGGCTGGCGATCTGATCAAAGCTGAACTCTTCGCTGCAGGCCAGCTGGTAGACGTTACTGGTCAGTCCAAAGGTAAAGGCTTCGCCGGTACCATCAAGCGCTGGAACTTCCGTGGCCAGGACAACACCCACGGTAACTCCGTGTCGCACCGTGTCCCAGGTTCCATCGGCCAGTGCCAGACTCCTGGTCGTGTGTTCAAGGGCAAGAAAATGTCCGGTCACATGGGCGCCGAGCGCGTGACTGTGCAGTCCCTGGAAGTTGTTCGCGTAGACGCTGAGCGCAACCTGCTGCTCGTCAAAGGTGCCGTTCCAGGCGCTACTGGCGGCGACGTGGTTGTACGTCCAGCTGTCAAGGCTCGCGGTTAAGGGGAAACTGACATGCAACTTAATGTAAATGACGCTCAGGCGATCGAAGTTTCCGAACTGACTTTCGGTGGCGAATTCAACGAGACGCTGGTACACCAAGCAGTCGTGGCCTATATGGCCGGCGGCCGTCAGGGCACCAAGCAGCAAAAGACCCGTTCCGACGTGGCTGGTGGCGGTAAGCGCCCATGGCGTCAGAAGGGTACTGGCCGTGCTCGTGCTGGTACCACTCGTGGTCCGATCTGGCGTGGCGGTGGTGTTACCTTCGCAGCTCGCCCTCAAGATCACTCGCAGAAGCTCAACAAGAAGATGTATCGCGCTGCCCTGCGCTCCATCCTCGCTGAGCTGGTGCGTAGCGACCGTCTGGTCGTGGTTCAGGACTTCGCTGTTGAAGCACCAAAAACCAAAGATCTGCTGAACAAGCTGAACGGCATGGGTCTGAGCGATGTGTTGATCGTTTCCGACGCTGTTGATCAGAACCTGTACCTGGCTGCTCGTAACCTGCCGCACGTCGATGTACGTGACGTACAAGGTTCCGACCCGGTCAGTCTGATCGCATACGAGAAAGTGTTGATCACTGTCTCGGCCGTGAAGAAATTCGAGGAGCTGCTGGGATGAACCAGGAACGCGTATTTAAAGTCCTCCTTGGCCCGCACGTTTCCGAGAAGGCTACCGTTCTGGCTGAGAAAAAAGGCCAGTTCGTATTCAAGGTTGCTACCGATGCAACCAAGCTGGAAATCAAGAAAGCTGTCGAAGGCCTGTTCAACGTAAAAGTTGAAAACGTGTCGACTGTTAACGTTCTGGGTAAAACCAAGCGTACCGCACGTGGTCTGGGCAAGCGTAATGACTGGAAGAAGGCGATCGTCTCCCTTCAGCCAGGCCAAGATCTCGATTTCAGCAGCAGTGCTGAGTAAGGAAGGGGTGCATCATGGCAATCGTTAAATGCAAACCGACTTCCCCTGGCCGCCGTTTCGTGGTCAAGGTGGTCAACAAGGAGCTGCACAAAGGCGCTCCTCACGCACCGCTGCTCGAGAAGAAATCGAAGTCTGGTGGTCGTAACAACAATGGCCGTATTACCACGCGTCACGTAGGTGGTGGTCATAAGCAGCATTACCGTCTGGTCGACTTCCGTCGCAACGACAAAGATGGCATCCCCGCCACTGTCGAGCGTATCGAATACGATCCAAACCGTACTGCTCACATCGCCCTGCTGTGCTACGCAGACGGTGAGCGTCGCTACATCATCGCCCCTAAAGGCGTGAGCGCTGGCGACCAGCTGATCGCAGGTGCACTGGCCCCAATCAAGGCCGGTAACTCCCTGCAGCTGCGCAACATTCCAGTAGGTAGCACCATTCACGGCATCGAACTGAAGCCGGGTAAAGGTGCACAGATCGCTCGTTCCGCTGGTGCCTCGGCTCAGCTGATCGCTCGCGAAGGTGTCTACGTGACCCTGCGTCTGCGCTCTGGTGAAATGCGTAAAGTCCTGGCTGAGTGCCGTGCGACCCTGGGCGAAGTCTCGAACTCCGAGCACAGCCTGCGTTCGCTGGGTAAAGCTGGTGCCAAACGCTGGCGCGGCGTTCGCCCAACCGTTCGTGGTGTTGCCATGAACCCGGTTGACCACCCACACGGTGGTGGTGAAGGTCGTACCTCCGGTGGTCGTCATCCGGTATCGCCATGGGGCTTCCCAACCAAGGGTGCTAAAACCCGTGGTAATAAGCGTACCGACAACATGATCGTCCGTCGTCGCAAGTAACTAGAGGGATACGACAGTGCCACGTTCTCTGAAAAAAGGTCCTTTTATCGATCTTCACCTCTTGAAGAAGATCGAAGTGGCGGTGGAGAAGAACGATCGCAAGCCAGTTAAAACCTGGTCGCGCCGTTCGATGATCCTGCCACAAATGGTCGGTCTGACCATCGCCGTACACAACGGTCGTCAACACGTCCCCGTTCTGGTGAACGAAGACATGGTCGGCCACAAACTGGGCGAGTTCGCCGGTACCCGCACCTACCGCGGGCACGTGGCTGACAAGAAAGCCAAGCGTTAAGGGGTAAGGAAATGGAAGTAGCCGCTAAGTTGTCGGGCGCTCGCATCTCCGCCCAGAAAGCCCGCTTGGTCGCCGACCAGATCCGCGGGAAGAAGGTGGGCGAAGCGCTCAACCTGTTGGCCTTCAGCAGCAAAAAAGCCGCTGAAATCATGAAGAAAGTCCTCGAGTCGGCCGTAGCCAACGCCGAACACAACGAAGGCGCAGACGTTGATGACCTGAAGGTCTCCACCGTTTTCGTCAACGAAGGGCGTTCGCTGAAGCGCATCATGCCACGTGCCAAAGGCCGTGCTGATCGCATCGTCAAGCGGTCTTGCCATATCACTGTCAAGGTTGCGGACAAGTAACGGAGTCGATCAGATGGGTCAGAAAGTACATCCCACTGGCATTCGCCTGGGAATCGTCAAGGAGCACACCTCCGTCTGGTACGCAGACGGTGCTACTTACGCAGATTACCTGTTGAAGGATCTGAAAACGCGTGAGTACCTCCACGACAAACTAAAAAGCGCGTCCGTAAGCCGTATCGATATTCATCGTCCGGCTCAAACTGCACGCATCACCATCCACACCGCTCGTCCCGGTATCGTTATCGGCAAGAAGGGTGAGGATGTCGAGAAGCTGCGTCAGGACCTGACCAAGCAGATGGGTGTGCCTGTGCACATCAACATCGAAGAGATCCGCAAGCCGGAACTCGACGCCATGCTGGTTGCGCAAAGCGTAGCTCAGCAGCTGGAACGCCGCGTAATGTTCCGTCGCGCCATGAAGCGCGCCGTGCAGAACGCCATGCGTATTGGTGCCAAGGGCATCAAGATCCAGGTGAGCGGTCGTCTCGGCGGCGCTGAGATTGCTCGTACCGAGTGGTATCGCGAAGGTCGTGTGCCTCTGCACACCCTGCGTGCCGATATCGACTACAACACCTACGAAGCTCACACCACTTACGGTGTGATCGGTGTGAAGGTTTGGATCTTCAAAGGCGAAGTAATTGGTGGTCGCCAAGAAGAACTGAAACCACAAGCACCAGCGCCTCGTAAAAAAGCTGCTAAGTAAGGGGTACGCCAAATGTTGCAACCAAAGCGTACAAAATTCCGCAAGCAGATGACTGGCCACAACCGTGGTCTGGCGCTGCGCGGTAGCAAAGTCAGCTTCGGCGAATTCGCCCTGAAAGCTGTTGCTCGCGGTCGCCTCACCGCTCGCCAGATCGAGTCCGCACGTCGTGCGCTGACCCGTCACGTAAAACGTGGCGGCAAGATCTGGATCCGTGTGTTCCCGGACAAGCCGATCTCCAAAAAGCCTCTTGAGGTTCGTATGGGTAAAGGTAAGGGTTCCGTGGAGTACTGGGTTGCCCAGATCCAGCCAGGTAAAGTCCTGTACGAGATCGAGGGTGTTTCTGAAGAGCTGGCGCGCGAAGCTTTCGCCCTGGCTGCTGCAAAGCTGCCTCTCGCCACCTCCTTTGTTAAGCGGACGGTGATGTGATGAAAGCGAATGAACTTCGTGAAAAATCGGCACAGCAGCTGAACGAGCAACTGCTCGGCTTGCTGCGCGACCAGTTCAATCTGCGCATGCAGAAAGCAACTGGCCAGTTGGGGCAGTCGCACCTGCTCTCGCAAGTTAAGCGTGACATCGCTCGCGTGAAAACTGTGCTCAACCAGCAGGCAGGTAAGTGATCATGGCTGAAGCTGAAAAAACCGTCCGTACGCTGACTGGCCGTGTCGTCAGCGACAAAATGGACAAGACCATCACCGTTCTGATCGAGCGTCGCGTCAAGCACCCGATCTACGGTAAATACGTTAAGCGTTCGACTAAGCTGCACGCGCACGACGAAACTAACCAGTGCAAAATCGGCGACAAGGTTTCCATTACCGAAACCCGTCCGCTGGCCAAGACCAAGTCCTGGGCACTGGTTGAAGTCCTCGAACGCGCTGTTGAAGTCTAAGGGCTAAGGGTCGGAGAAATTTTATGATTCAGACTCAATCCATGCTCGATGTGGCCGATAACAGCGGCGCTCGTCGCGTCATGTGCATCAAGGTGCTCGGCGGTTCGCACCGTCGTTACGCCGGCATCGGTGACATCATCAAAGTTACCGTCAAGGAAGCGATTCCGCGCGGTAAGGTCAAAAAAGGCCAGGTGATGACCGCTGTTGTTGTGCGCACCCGTCACGGTGTTCGTCGCGCCGACGGTTCCATCATTCGTTTCGACGGCAACGCTGCTGTTCTGCTGAACAACAAGCAAGAGCCGATCGGCACTCGCATCTTCGGGCCAGTGACCCGTGAACTTCGTACCGAGAAGTTCATGAAGATCGTCTCGCTCGCCCCTGAAGTGCTGTAAGGAGATCCGACATGCAAAAGATTCGTCGTGACGACGAGATCATCGTGATCGCCGGCAAAGACAAAGGTAAGCGCGGTAAGGTGCTGAAGGTTCTCGCTGACGACCGTCTGGTCATCGGTGGCGTGAACCTGGTCAAGCGTCATACCAAGCCTAACCCGATGGCGGGCGTTCAGGGCGGTATCGTCGAGAAAGAAGCGCCTCTGCACGCTTCCAACGTTGCCATCTTCAACGGTGAAACCAACAAGGCTGACCGCGTTGGTTTCAAAGTAGAAGACGGTAAGAAAATTCGTGTCTTCAAGTCGACCCAAAAAGCGGTTGATGCTTGAACACTGCTAGGTAGAAGACCATGGCACGACTGAAAGAGATTTACCGGAACGAAATCGCTCCTAAGCTTAAGGAAGAACTTAAGCTGTCGAACGTGATGGAAGTTCCGCGCGTTACCAAAATCACCCTGAACATGGGTCTGGGCGAAGCCATCGGTGACAAGAAAGTCATCGAGCACGCTGTTGCCGACCTGGAAAAGATCACCGGTCAAAAGCCGGTTGTGACCTTCGCTCGCAAATCCATCGCTGGCTTCAAAGTCCGCGAAGGCTGGCCGATCGGTGTCAAGGTGACCCTGCGTAGCGACAAGATGTACGAATTCCTGGACCGCCTGCTGGCGATCTCCCTGCCTCGGGTTCGCGACTTCCGCGGCCTGAATGCCAAGTCCTTCGATGGCCGTGGCAACTACAGCATGGGCGTGAAAGAGCAGATCATCTTCCCGGAAATCGATTACGACAAGATCGATGCTCTGCGCGGTTTGGACATCACCCTGACCACCACTGCTCGTTCGGACGACGAAGGCCGCGCTCTGCTGCGTGCTTTCAAGTTCCCGTTCCGCAACTGATTGGAGTAGGAAAATGGCCAAGAAGAGCATGAAAAACCGCGAGCTGAAGCGTCAGCTCACGGTAGCCAAGTACGCTAAAAAGCGTGCCGAGCTGAAAGCGACCATCGTCAACCTGAACGCTTCTCCTGAAGAGCGTTTCGCTGCCGTTGTCGCGCTGCAGAAGCAACCGCGTGATGCCAGCGCTGCCCGCCTGCGCAACCGTTGCCGCCTGACCGGTCGTCCTCACGGTGTATACCGTAAGTTCGGCCTGGGCCGTAACATGCTGCGTCAAGCTGCAATGCGTGGTGACGTACCAGGTCTGGTCAAGGCCTCCTGGTAAGCACTGCTGGTGTGGTCCCAGTGGAAGGGGAGCAATCTTCCGACCGCCGGTGACCTCGCCCACAAACAAGCCCCTCTATGGGGCTTGTTTCGTTTCTGCGTTGTGTCTAGAATGACCGGCTCACCTGGGCCTGGGTACTTTACCCTGCCTGCTCAGGTGGTTGTGATAGCCGCAAGGCTAATAATTCTTGTATCAGGAGCATCTAGCCCATGAGTATGCAGGACCCGTTAGCGGACATGCTAACTCGCATCCGTAATGCCCAGATGGCTGAAAAGTCCGTCGTAAGCATGCCTTCTTCTACCCTGAAGGTCGCGGTTGCCAAAGTTCTGAAGGACGAAGGTTACATCGCCGGCTACCAGGTAACTGGTGAGGCCAAGCCTTCCTTGTCGATCGAACTGAAGTACTTCGAAGGCCGTCCGGTCATCGAGGAACTGAAGCGCTCCAGCCGTCCAGGCCTGCGCCAGTACAAGTCCGTCACAGACCTGCCGAAAGTACGTGGCGGTTTGGGCGTGTCTATCGTCTCCACCAACAAAGGTGTGATGACTGATCGCGCTGCGCGCGCTGCCGGTGTCGGCGGCGAAGTTCTGTGCACAGTGTTCTAAGGGGAGATAGGCATGTCTCGCGTCGCTAAGAACCCCGTTAAGCTGCCATCAGGCGTCGAAGTCAAATTCGCCGGCCAGCAGCTTTCGGTGAAGGGTGCCAAGGGCACTCTCGAACTGAACGTTCACTCGTCTGTTGAAGTTACCGAAGAGTCTGGCGAGCTGCGTTTCGTCGCTCGCAACGGTGATCAGCAAGCTCGCGCCATGGCCGGTACCACCCGCGCTCTGGTGAACAACATGGTCCAGGGCGTAAGCCAAGGCTTCGAGCGCAAGCTCCAGCTGGTCGGTGTTGGTTACAAGGCACAGGCAAAGGGCACCGTCCTGAACTTGGCTCTGGGCTTCTCGCATCCAGTGGACTACGAACTGCCAGCCGGTATCACCGCTGAAACCCCAAGCCAGACCGACATCCTGATCAAGGGTATCGACAAGCAGCTGGTGGGTCAGGTGGCCGCTGAAATCCGCGATTTCCGTCCGCCAGAGCCTTACAAAGGTAAAGGTGTGCGTTACGCGGACGAAGTAGTCCGTCGTAAAGAAGCCAAGAAGAAGTAGGGCCTAGCAAATGACCGACAAAAAAGTTACTCGACTGCGTCGCGCTCGCAAAGCACGCCTCAAGATGCACGAACTCGAAGTCGTGCGCCTGTGCGTGTTCCGCTCCTCGCAGCACATCTATGCCCAGGTCATTTCGGCCGACGGCAGCAAGGTTCTGGCAAGTGCCTCGACCTTGGACAAAGAACTGCGTGATGGCGCCACTGGCAACATCGACGCGGCCACTAAGGTTGGCAAGCTGGTAGCTGAGCGTGCGAAAGCCGCCGGTGTATCTCAAGTTGCCTTTGACCGTTCTGGCTTCAAGTACCATGGCCGCGTCAAAGCGCTGGCTGATGCTGCTCGTGAAGGCGGGCTGGAGTTCTAAGTTATGGCAAATAACGATCAAAAGCGCGACGAAGGCTACATCGAGAAGCTGGTTCAAGTTAACCGCGTTGCCAAAACCGTAAAAGGCGGCCGTATCTTCACCTTCACCGCGCTGACCGTGGTAGGTGATGGTAAAGGTCGTGTTGGCTTCGGCCGTGGCAAATCGCGCGAAGTACCTGCTGCGATCCAGAAAGCCATGGAAGCTGCTCGCCGCAACATGATCCAGGTTGACCTGAAGGGCACCACCCTGCAGTACGCCACCAAGGCTGCCCACGGCGCCTCGAAGGTTTACATGCAGCCTGCTTCGGAAGGTACCGGTATCATCGCCGGTGGCGCAATGCGTGCTGTCCTGGAAGTTGCTGGTGTTCAGAACGTTCTGGCCAAGTGCTACGGTTCGACCAACCCAGTGAACGTGGTTTACGCCACCTTCAAGGGTCTGAAAGCCATGCAATCTCCTGAATCCATTGCTGCCAAGCGCGGCAAGAGCGTCGAGGAGATCTTCTGATCATGGCAACCGTAAAAGTAACGCTGATCAAGAGCACCGCCGGCCGCCTGCCTAACCACATCCTGTGTGTTAAAGGCCTGGGCCTGCGTCGCATCGGTCACACTGTAGAAGTCCAGGATACTCCCGAGAACCGCGGGATGATCAACAAGGCTTACTACATGCTGAAGGTCGAGGGTTAATCGATGAAACTCAATGATCTGAGTCCAGCGCCGGGTTCCCGTCGCGAGAAGCATCGTCCGGGTCGTGGTATCGGTAGCGGTTTGGGCAAGACTGGTGGCCGTGGTCACAAAGGTCAGACCTCCCGTTCCGGTGGCACCATCGCTCCGGGCTTCGAAGGCGGTCAACAGCCGCTGCACCGTCGTCTGCCGAAATTCGGCTTCGTTTCCCTGAAAGCCATGGACCGCGCAGAAGTGCGTCTGTCCGAGCTGGCCAAGGTGGAAGGCGACGTGGTTTCCGTGCAGTCCCTGAAGGATGCCAACGTGATTGGCCAGAACGTTCAGCGTGTGAAAATCATGCTGTCTGGCGAAGTCACTCGCGCAGTTACCATCAAGGGCATCGCAGCCACCAAGGGTGCGCGTGCGGCTATCGAAGCAGCTGGCGGCAAGTTCGAGGAATAAATGGCTAAGCAAGGTGCTCTCTCTTCGCTCGGTAAGGGCGGGATGTCGGAACTCTGGGCTCGTCTGCGCTTTCTGTTCATGGCGATCATCGTCTATCGGATAGGTGCGCATATCCCGGTTCCTGGCATCAATCCAGACCGGCTGGCGGATCTGTTTCGGCAGAATGAGGGGACCATTCTTAGCTTGTTCAACATGTTTTCCGGTGGCGCGCTTGAGCGCATGAGCATCTTTGCACTGGGGATCATGCCGTACATTTCGGCATCGATCATCATGCAGCTGATGACTGCGGTCAGCCCGCAACTGGAGCAGTTGAAGAAGGAAGGTGAAGCTGGCCGTCGCAAGATCAGCCAGTACACCCGCTACGGCACCGTTATCCTGGCGCTGGTACAAGCCATTGGCATGTCCATTGGCCTGGCCAACCAGGGCGTGGCGTTTTCTGTAGGCCTGGGCTTCCATGTCGTCGCCGTCTCCACGTTTGTGGCGGGCGCGATGTTCATGATGTGGCTGGGCGAGCAGATCACCGAGCGCGGTGTGGGCAACGGTATCTCGATGTTGATCTTCGCAGGTATCGTTGCCGGTCTTCCGAGAGCAATCGGGCAGTCTTTCGAGTCTGCGCGCACAGGCGATATCAACATCTTCGCCCTGGTCGCTATCGGTTTGCTGGCAGTAGCGATTATCGGTTTCGTGGTGTTCATTGAGCGTGGTCAGCGGCGCATCGCCGTTCATTACGCCAAGCGTCAGCAGGGCCGCAAGGTCTTCGCTGCGCAGACCAGCCACTTGCCGCTGAAAGTGAACATGGCGGGGGTTATCCCGGCCATCTTCGCGAGCAGCATTCTGCTGTTCCCGGCTTCGCTGGGTGCCTGGTTCGGTCAGTCCGAAGGTATGGGCTGGCTGCAGGACATCTCGCAGTCGATCGCTCCTGGTCAGCCGTTGAACATTTTGCTGTTTAGTGCAGGGATCATTTTCTTCTGCTTCTTCTACACAGCGCTGATGTTCAACCCGAAAGACGTAGCGGAAAACCTGAAGAAGTCCGGTGCCTTTATTCCGGGTATCCGTCCTGGTGAGCAGTCGGCGCGCTACATTGATGGCGTTCTGACCCGTTTGACCATGTTCGGTGCTCTTTACATGATGGCCGTCTGCCTTCTGCCCCAGTTCCTGGTGGTGGCAGCAAATGTGCCGTTCTACCTTGGCGGGACCTCGTTGCTGATTGTGGTAGTGGTTGTGATGGACTTCATGTCCCAAGTACAATCGCACCTCGTTTCGCACCAGTACGAATCCCTGATGAAGAAAGCCAACCTGAAAGGCTACGGTGGCAGCGGTTTGCTGCGCTGATACGCCCCTAAGGTTCGAGGAGTCGGTAATGAAAGTTCGTGCATCGGTGAAAAAGCTGTGCCGCAACTGCAAGATCATCCGTCGCGCAGGCGTCGTACGAGTGATCTGCAGCGCAGAACCGCGTCACAAACAGCGCCAAGGCTGAGTGTGACCTGTGCTTCAAACCCAGCAGCTAGTGTGCTGCTGGGTTGATTATTCGTTTCTACAGCGATATTATCTCGCGCCCTATTTCTTGGCTTCCGGGGCGTAGGTAGCTGTCAATTGGAGTCCCACTGAATGGCCCGTATTGCAGGCGTTAACATTCCAGATAACAAGCATGCTGTTATCTCGCTGACCTACATCTATGGTGTTGGTCGCACCACTGCACAGAAAATCTGTGCAGACGCTGGCGTAAACCCAGCCGCAAAGATCAAGGATCTGAGCGACGAGCAAATCGAAACCCTGCGTGGCGAAGTTGCGAAGTTCACCACCGAAGGTGACCTGCGTCGTGACATCAACATGAAGATCAAGCGCTTGATGGACCTGGGTTGCTACCGCGGCCTGCGTCATCGTAAAGGTCTGCCGGTTCGCGGTCAGCGCACCAAGACCAACGCACGCACCCGTAAGGGCCCGCGTAAGCCGATCCGCAAGTAATCGCCCAGGAATATAGACATGGCAAAACCTGCTGCTCGTCCTCGTAAGAAAGTCAAAAAGACAGTGGTTGATGGCATCGCCCACATCCATGCGTCTTTCAACAACACCATCGTGACCATCACCGACCGTCAGGGCAATGCTTTGTCCTGGGCGACCTCCGGTGGTTCGGGTTTCCGTGGTTCGCGCAAATCCACCCCGTTCGCAGCTCAGATTGCTGCCGAGCGTGCTGGTCAAGCTGCGCTGGAATACGGTCTGAAGAACCTCGACGTTAACGTCAAGGGTCCAGGTCCAGGTCGTGAGTCCGCCGTTCGTGCATTGAACAGCTGCGGCTACAAGATCGCCAGCATCACCGACGTGACGCCAATCCCGCATAACGGGTGCCGTCCGCCGAAGAAGCGTCGCGTGTAATCAGGAGACAGATAAATGGCACGTTACATTGGTCCAAAATGCAAACTGTCTCGCCGTGAAGGCACTGACCTTTTCCTGAAGAGCGGCGTTCGCGCTCTGGAATCGAAGTGCAACATCGAAGCAGCCCCAGGTATCCACGGCCAGCGCCGTGGCCGTCAGTCCGACTACGGTACCCAGCTGCGCGAGAAACAGAAAGTTCGTCGTATCTACGGTGTACTGGAGCGTCAGTTCCGCGGTTACTACCAGGCTGCAGCCTCGAAAAAAGGCGCAACCGGTGAGAACCTGCTGCAACTGCTCGAGTGCCGCCTGGATAACGTCGTTTACCGTATGGGCTTCGGCTCGACTCGTTCCGAGTCCCGTCAGCTGGTTTCGCACAAAGCGATCACCGTCAACGGTAAAACTGTAAACATTCCATCCTACCAAGTTCGTCCGGGTGACGTGGTCGCGGTTCGTGAGAAGTCGCTGAACCAGCTGCGCATTGTTCAAGCCCTTGAACTGTGCGCCCAGCGTGGCCGCGTTGAGTGGGTTGATGTGGATGCTGCTAAAAAGTCGGGCGTTTTCAAGAACGTTCCTGCTCGCAGCGACCTGTCTGCCGACATCAACGAAAACCTGATTGTCGAGCTCTACTCCAAGTAAGGGCTAGAAAATAGGTGCATCCATGCAGATTTCGGTAAATGAGTTCCTGACTCCCCGCCATATTGATGTGCAGGTAGTCAGTCCGACCCGCGCCAAGATCACGCTCGAGCCTCTCGAGCGTGGCTTCGGCCATACCCTGGGCAACGCGCTGCGCCGCATCCTGTTGTCCTCCATGCCTGGCTGTGCAGTAGTCGAGGCCGAGATCGATGGCGTACTCCATGAGTACTCCGCGATCGAAGGTGTACAGGAAGATGTCATTGAAATCCTGTTGAACCTGAAAGGCCTGGCTCTCAAACTGCACGGTCGTGACGAAGTTACGCTGACCTTGTCGAAAAAGGGTTCGGGGGTGGTTACCGCTGCCGATATTCAGCTGGATCACGATGTCGAGATCGTCAACCCCGATCACGTAATCGCGAACCTGGCGTCTAATGGCGCCCTGAACATGAAGCTCACTGTAGCTCGTGGTCGCGGTTACGAGCCGGCCGACTCCCGTCAGACCGACGAAGACGAAAGCCGTAGCATTGGCCGTCTGCAGTTGGACGCCTCCTTCAGCCCGGTGCGTCGTATCGCCTATGTGGTCGAGAACGCCCGTGTTGAACAGCGTACCAACCTGGACAAGCTGGTCATTGATCTGGAAACCAACGGCACCCTGGATCCTGAAGAGGCTATCCGCCGCGCTGCGACCATCCTGCAACAGCAGCTGGCCGCGTTCGTCGACCTCAAGGGTGACAGCGAGCCTGTCGTAGTCGAGCAGGAAGACGAGATCGATCCGATCCTGCTGCGCCCGGTTGACGACCTGGAACTGACTGTACGTTCGGCCAACTGCCTGAAGGCGGAGAACATCTACTACATCGGCGACCTGATTCAGCGTACCGAAGTAGAGCTGTTGAAAACTCCTAACCTCGGCAAGAAGTCCCTGACCGAAATCAAGGACGTCCTGGCCTCTCGTGGTCTGTCTCTCGGCATGCGCCTCGACAACTGGCCGCCTGCAAGTCTTAAGAAAGACGACAAGGCGACCGCCTGATCGTCGTAATCACCGAACGTAGTGTTTGGTAAGGAATGAATCATGCGTCATCGTAAAAGTGGACGTCACCTGAGCCGTACCAGCTCTCACCGCAAGGCTATGTTCCAGAACATGGCAGTGTCGCTGATCGAGCACGAGCTGATCAAAACCACCCTGCCGAAAGCCAAGGAACTGCGTCGCGTTGCCGAGCCGCTGATCACCCTGGCCAAGGAAGACAGCGTTGCTAACCGTCGTCTGGCCTTCGACCGTACCCGTTCGAAGTCCGCTGTTGGCAAACTGTTCAACGATCTGGGCAAGCGCTACGCCACCCGTCAGGGCGGCTACCTGCGCATCCTGAAGTGCGGTTTCCGCGCTGGCGACAACGCGCCTATGGCGTACGTCGAGCTGGTTGATCGTCCAGTCGGTGGTGCTGTAGAAGCTGCCGAGTAAGACGTTCTGTCTGCTACAAGAAACCGGGCCTAGTGCCCGGTTTTTTGTGCTCGCTAAAATTGTCTTTTTCTATTGATATGAATCAGTTAATGAATTTGGTTTAAGGCTGCCGCTCGTCGATACTCTCCCTCAAGCCGATCCAACGGCACCGAATGTTGATAAGGAGAGCCCATGAGCAAGATTCTCACCACCGCAAGCGGCGCACCTGTAGCCGATAACCAGAACTCCAGATCTGCCGGCCCTCGCGGCCCGTTGCTGCTCGATGACTTCCACCTCATCGAGAAGCTCGCCCATTTCAACCGTGAAAACATTCCGGAGCGCCGTGTTCACGCGAAGGGCTCGGGTGCTTATGGCACCTTCACGGTTACCCGTGACATCACTCAATACACCAGCGCCAAGCTGTTCGATCAAGTCGGCAAGCAGACCGAGACGTTCCTGCGTTTCTCCACCGTGGGGGGTGAGCGCGGCTCGGCCGACACCGAGCGCGACCCCCGCGGGTTCGCCGTGAAGTTTTACACCGAAGAGGGCAACTGGGACATCGTTGGCAACAACACCCCGGTGTTCTTCATCCGCGACCCGCTGAAATTCCCGGACTTCATCCATACCCAGAAGCGTCACCCGCAGACCAACCTGAAGAATGCACAGATGATGTGGGACTTCTGGTCGCACTCGCCTGAGGCGCTGCACCAGGTCACCATTTTGTTCTCCGACCGCGGTATCCCGGACGGCTACCGGCACATGCATGGTTTTGGCAGCCACACCTACAGCCTGATCAGTGCACAAGGTGAGCGCACCTGGGTGAAATGGCACTTCAAGACTCAGCAGGGCATCAAGAACCTCGCACCTGCCGATGCCGCACGCCTGGCAGGCACTGACCCCGACTACGCTCAGCGCGACCTTTTCGAAGCGATCGACCGCGGTGAGTATCCGCGCTGGACGGTGTGCATCCAGGTGATGAGCGAAGCTGAGGCAGCCAACCGCGCCGAGAACCCGTTCGACGTCACCAAGACTTGGTCTCAGAAAGACTACCCACTGATCGAAGTGGGTGTGCTGGAGCTCAACCGCAACCCGCTCAACTACTTTGCTGAAGTTGAACAGGCCGCGTTTGGCCCGAGCAACATGGTGCCGGGCGTCGGCCTGTCGCCTGACCGCATGCTGCAAGGCCGCGTATTCGCCTACGCCGACGCGCATCGCTACCGGGTAGGCACCAACCACCAGCACCTTCCAGTAAACGCGCCACGCTGCGCCGTAAACAGCTACCAGCGTGATGGTTCCATGGCCACGGGCAGCTATGGCGGTGCACCCAACTACGAGCCCAATAGCTACGCTGACGCCCCCAAGCAGTCGCCAGCTCACGCTGAACCGGCCTTGGCCCTCAGTGGCGCAGCAGACCGCCACGACCACCGTGTGGACAACGACTATTACAGCCACGCCGGGGCGCTGTTCCGTCTGATGAGCGAAGCCCAACGGTCGCTGCTGATCAACAACATTGCCGGCACCATGGCGGGTGTGAGTGAAGATGTCATCCAGCGCCAGTTGCAGTACTTCTTCAACGCTGACCCGGCGTATGGGGAGGGCATTGCCAAAGCGTTGGGCGTGAACCTCGCCTAAGTCGAAGTGATAAGAAGAACCGCCCTCATTTGGGCGGTTTTTCAATGAATATCACTACTGTTTGCCCGATTTTTTGCATCGAATTGCGCATTTCTCAGTGACCGTGGCGCAAAGCTGGTTCACACTATGTGCCATAGACGTTTTCATATGGAGAAGCAGGGCGATGCAAGGCCACCCGGACGTAATCAATTACCTCGTCACGTTGCTGAAGGGCGAACTGGCAGCGCGCGACCAGTACTTCATTCACTCACGGATGTATGAAGACTGGGGCCTGTCCAAGCTCTATGAACGTATCAACCACGAGATGGAAGAAGAAACCCAGCACGCCGACGCGTTGATGCGCCGCATCCTCATGCTCGAGGGCACGCCAGACATGCGTGCGGACGATCTGGAGGTGGGTACCACGGTGCCAGAGATGATCGAAGCCGACCTGAAGCTGGAGTACAAGGTGCGCGGCGCGCTGTGCAAAGGCATCGAACTGTGCGAGCTGCACAAGGACTATGTCAGCCGTGACATTCTGCGAGCCCAGTTGGCCGATACGGAAGAAGATCACACCTACTGGCTGGAGAAGCAGCAGGGTTTGATCAAAGCCATTGGCCTGCAGAACTACTTGCAGTCGCAGATGTAATGGAAGGGGCCGCTAAGCGGCCCCTTTTGCTTATGCCTTGTCCCGCTCCAACAGCGGCTTGAGGTAGTGCCCTGTGTAAGACTGCTTCATCTTGCTCAGCTCTTCGGGGGTTCCGCAGGCAATGATCTGCCCACCTTTGGAACCGCCTTCCGGCCCCAGGTCCACCAACCAGTCAGCCGTCTTGATCACATCCAGGTTGTGTTCAATCACCACCACGGTGTTGCCGTGGTCGCGCAGCCGGTGCAATACATCCAGCAACTGCTGAATATCCGCAAAGTGCAGCCCTGTGGTCGGCTCGTCAAGAATGTACAAGGTCTTGCCGGTATCGCGCTTGGACAGCTCACGTGACAGCTTCACCCGCTGCGCTTCACCACCCGACAACGTGGTCGCCGACTGGCCGAGCTTGATGTAGGAAAGGCCGACGTCCATCAGCGTCTGCAGCTTGCGCGCCAGTGCCGGTACGGCATCGAAGAACTCACGAGCGTCTTCAATGGTCATTTCCAGCACTTCGTGGATGTTCTTGCCCTTGTACTTGATCTCCAGCGTTTCGCGGTTGTAGCGCTTGCTCTTGCACACATCGCAGGGCACGTAGATGTCCGGGAGGAAGTGCATCTCTACCTTGATCAGGCCGTCGCCCTGGCACGCTTCGCAGCGCCCGCCTTTCACGTTGAACGAGAACCGGCCAGGGCCGTAGCCCCGTGAACGTGACTCTGGCACGCCGGAGAACAGCTCGCGGATCGGCGTGAAGATGCCGGTGTAGGTGGCCGGGTTGGAGCGGGGCGTTCGGCCAATGGGGCTCTGGTCGATGTCTACCACCTTGTCCAGGTGCTGCAGGCCATCCATGCTGGCGTGTGGCGCTGCTTCCTGCGTACTGGCGCCATTCAGCGCGGTAGCAGCCAGGGGGAACAAGGTGTTGTTGATCAGTGTCGATTTGCCCGACCCGGATACCCCTGTCACGCAGGTCAGCAGGCCGATCGGGATTTCCAGGTCGACGTTCTGCAAGTTGTTGCCACGCGCGCCTTTGAGCTTGAGCTGCAGCTTCTTGTTGCGCGGCGTGCGCTTGGCCGGCACGACGATTTTCTTGCGCCCCGACAGGTATTTGCCGGTCAGCGAATCAGGGTGGTCCATGACCTCCTGCGGCGTCCCCTCAGCCACGATCTGCCCGCCATGCACACCGGCACCCGGGCCGATGTCCACCACGTAGTCAGCCAGGCGGATGGCGTCTTCGTCGTGTTCAACCACGATCACGGTGTTGCCCAGGTCGCGCAGGTGGTTGAGCGTGGCCAGCAGGCGGTCGTTGTCCCGTTGATGAAGGCCGATGGACGGCTCATCGAGGATGTACATGACCCCCACCAGGCCTGCGCCGATCTGGCTGGCCAGGCGAATACGCTGCGCCTCGCCACCGGACAAGGTTTCCGCGCTGCGGTCCAGGGTCAGGTAGTCGAGCCCGACGTTCACCAGAAACTGCAGGCGCTCACAGATCTCCTTGAGAATCTTCGATGCAATTTCACCGCGCCGGCCGGTCAGGGTCAGTTCACTGAAATAGCCGCTGGCATCGCCAATGGGCATGTTGGCGACGGCTGGCAGGGTTTTCTCACCCACCCAGACATGGCGCGCTTCACGGCGCAGGCGGGTGCCGCGGCAGTCCGGGCAGGGCTGAGTGCCCAGAAACTTGGCCAGTTCCTCGCGCACGGTAGCCGACTCGGTTTCGCGATAGCGGCGCTCCAGGTTCGGCACGATGCCTTCGAACGGGTGCGAGCGCTTGACGATGTCGCCCCGGTCATTCAGGTACTTGAAGTCGACGCTCTGCTTGCCACTGCCCTGCAGGATCACCTTCTGGTGTTCAGGGGCCAGCTCGCCGAAGGGCTCGTCCAGGCTAAAGCCATAGTGCGCGGCCAGTGACCCGAGCATCTGGAAGTAGTAGACGTTGCGCCGGTCCCAGCCGCGTATCGCTCCCTCTGCAAGCGTCAATTCGGCGTTGACCAGGCGCTTGGTGTCGAAGAACTGCTTAACCCCCAGGCCATCACAGGTGGGGCAGGCGCCGGCCGGGTTGTTGAAGGAAAACAGCTTGGGTTCCAGCTCGCTGATGGCATGGCCGCAAATGGGGCATGCGAAGCGCGCCGAGAAAATCGTCTCTTCACCGGGTTCATCGTCCATCGGCGCGACCAGCGCGATACCATCGGCCAGCTTGAGGGCAGTCTCGAACGACTCTGCAAGGCGCTGCTGCAGGTCGGCACGCACCTTGAAACGGTCCACGACCACATCGATGCTGTGCTTTTTCTGCTTGTCCAGCTTGGGCACTTCGTCCAGCTCATACAGCTTGCCATTGACCCGGGCCCGCACGAAGCCTTGTGCGCGCAGCTCGTCGAACACGGCAAGGTGCTCGCCTTTGCGCTCGCGTATCACCGGGGCCAGCAGCATCAGCTTGCTGCCCTCAGGGCGCTCCAGCACCAGGTCCACCATCTGGCTGACCGTTTGCGCCTCCAGCGGAATGTCGTGGTCCGGGCAGCGGGGGGTGCCGACCCTGGCATACAGCAAGCGCAGGTAGTCGTAGATCTCGGTGATGGTACCCACGGTAGAGCGCGGGTTGTGCGAGGTAGACTTCTGTTCGATGGAGATGGCCGGTGACAGGCCTTCGATGGTGTCGACGTCTGGCTTTTCCATCATCGACAGGAACTGCCGGGCGTAGGCCGACAGCGATTCGACGTAACGGCGCTGGCCCTCGGCATACAGGGTATCGAAGGCCAGGGATGACTTGCCCGAACCGGACAGGCCGGTGATGACGATGAGCTTGTCCCGGGGCAGGGTCAGGTCGATGTTCTTCAGGTTGTGGGTACGTGCCCCACGAATCAGGATCTTGTCCACTGCGGCCTCGCTCGGCGGGCATAAACGAAGAATTATACGGCGCCCTGCCAGTACGCGGCAAAGCGTCGCGTAGATGCCGTCAAGCTGTCGGACTGATAGAATCGCCGCCGGTTCATACGAGATTAATCCATGCACGACACCCACAACGAGCGCATGAGCAGCAGCGAAACCCGCGCCGCTGGCGGCCTGGCCTTGGTCTTTGCCTTTCGTATGCTGGGCATGTTCATGGTCTTGCCGGTGCTTGCCACCTACGGGATGGACCTGGCAGGCGCAACGCCGGCGCTGATCGGCCTGGCCATCGGTGCCTATGGCCTGACCCAGGCGGTGTTGCAGATCCCGTTCGGCATGGTGTCCGACCGTATCGGCCGGCGCCCGGTGATCTACCTCGGGCTGGTGGTGTTCGCCCTGGGCAGTGTGCTGGCGGCCCAGGCGGACTCGATCTGGGGCGTAATCGCCGGGCGCATCCTGCAGGGCGCCGGGGCTATTTCTGCCGCCGTCATGGCGCTGCTGTCCGACCTCACCCGCGAACAGCACCGCACCAAGGCCATGGCCATGATCGGCATGAGCATCGGTTTGTCCTTCGCCGTGGCGATGGTCGTCGGGCCACTGCTGACAAGTGCCTTCGGGTTGTCAGGTTTGTTCCTTGCCACTGCAGGTCTTGCCCTGGTCGGGATCGCCCTCATCGCGTTCGTGGTGCCGGCCACCCACACCCTGTTGCAGCACCGCGAATCCGGCGTGGCACGCCAGGCCATCGGGCCAACCCTGCGCCACCCGGACCTTTTGCGCCTGGACGCGAGCATCTTCATCCTGCACGCCATCCTCATGGCAAGCTTTGTCGCACTGCCGTTGGCGTTCGTCGAGCGTGGCGGCCTGCCGAAGGAGCAGCACTGGTGGGTATACCTGACCGCGTTGTTCGTCTCATTTTTTGCAATGGTGCCGTTCATCATCTACGGCGAGAAAAAGCGCAAGATGAAACGTGTGCTGGCCGGGGCGGTCAGTGTGCTGCTGCTGGTGGAGGTGTTCTTCTGGCAGTGGGCTGACGGTTTGCGCGGACTGGTGATCGGCACCGTGGTATTCTTCACTGCATTCAACCTGCTGGAGGCATCGCTGCCTTCGCTGGTGAGCAAGGTGTCACCCGCCGGTGGCAAAGGGACGGCGATGGGGGTTTACTCCACCAGCCAGTTTCTCGGTGCGGCCTTGGGCGGCATCATGGGCGGCTGGTTGTTCCAGCACGGCGGGCTGAACCTGGTGTTCCTCGGTTGCGCAATACTGTGTCCCATCTGGCTGGTCGTCGCCTTGAGCATGAACGAGCCGCCGTATGTGACCAGCCTGCGCATGCCCTTGACGCCTGAGGCCGCAAACGAAGCCGGCTTGGCCACGCGGCTGATGGCCGTGCCTGGCGTGACCGACGCCGTGGTGGTGGCAGAGGAAGCAGCCGTCTACATCAAACTGGATACGAAAATTTTGGACCGCACGACCCTGGAGCGCCTGGTAAACCCAGCCTCAGCGGCGTGCGAAGCCTAGGAGAACGTTATGGCCCGTGGGGTTAACAAAGTCATTCTGGTCGGCACCTGTGGCCAGGATCCCGAAGTCCGCTACCTGCCCAACGGTAACGCCGTGACCAACCTGAGCCTGGCTACCAGCGAGCAGTGGACCGACAAGCAGTCGGGCCAGAAGGTCGAGCGTACCGAGTGGCACCGTGTGTCGCTGTTCGGCAAGGTTGCCGAGATTGCCGGCGAATACCTGCGCAAAGGCTCGCAGTGCTACATCGAAGGCAAGCTGCAGACCCGCGAGTGGGAAAAGGACGGCATCAAGCGTTACACCACCGAAATCATCGTCGACATCAACGGCACCATGCAGCTGCTCGGCGGTCGCCCGCAGAACCAGCAGCAAGGCGGTGACCCGTACAATCAGGGTGGTGGCAACTACGGTGGCGGCCAGCCGCAGCAGCAATACAACCAGGCCCCCCGCCAGCAGGCCTCGCGCCCGCAGCCACAACAGCAGCAACGCCCGGCGCCGCAGCAGCAGCCTGCACAGCAGCCGGCCGCAGACTTTGACAGCTTTGATGACGATATTCCGTTCTGATCGAACGGTACGCGTTTAGCGAGACCAGAAACCCAGGGCAGTTGCTCTGGGTTTTTTTTTGGCGCCAGGAATGGTGCGTTACGCGTAAGCGCAACCCGTTTGGCGCGTAGGGCCTGATGGTGAACGTCGTCAACATATGGAGCAAAGGAAAGTGTCAGCCGTAGGGGCGCGGGCGGGTGACTGCGAATCTGACGCAGCCCGAGGAAAATGCTGGCTTGACGAACAGTAAGAGGAGGGAGGTGGCACACCTGGGGAGGTAGCGCAAATCGCGAGAGCCTGAGACTTGCTCGGAACGTTGTGGCTTAGAACTTAGGGTATAAGCAGGAAAGTCATTGCAGCAACAGACCACGCCAATCTTGGATTCATTGAGTTCAGACAGCAGATATGGCTTTCGTCCGGGCAGTCGCGACCATCAAGCCGCCGATAGGGGGCCGAGTCCACGTAACGGCAGGCCCTGGCGGGTGGGTAGCGCTTGATCTGTGAAAGTTCTCCAACCGTATCAGCATCTACATCATGATGGCCTGTGTTGAACGCCGGGTGGTAAGGCGCTCAGGTTAATCCGCCGGTATCTCGAAGCGGAGGTAACGTCGGATGGTGGCGCCCGCCGAATGTAGGAGGGTGCGCCCTAAGTTTGACCGCTGTCGGACAATCCTGCTCGACAAACTCGACCACCCGCTGTAGCGACGAGTTCATCGCTCCATCCGCCATGCGGATAATTCAGAAATTATGTGCGTAACTGTCGCGCTGGCGAACAGCCGATCAATAGGGTTGAGCGCCGTATGAATCTGAACTTGAGGTGCTCAACGGAGCGGGTTAGCAATGGCGTTTTTTGATTCCTATTATGCGATCCGAGGAATTATTGAAAATCCACCGGCTAGGTATATCCGAGCGCTATAAATAGTTAGGGTGTTTATGTGCTTGCAAGCACACAAAATCTTAATGAGTTCGGAGGATGTATATGTCAGGGCAGTCTGCTGTTGAGAAAAGTGTTGCACATGATAACTCTGTATTAGAGTCGGATCCCTTCGAGGGCAGGGATTTTTTCTGGGAGCAGCATCGGTTCGCTAGAGATGGTTATTTGAAGATCAATCATCTGATTGATCCCTCGGTTCGTCAAGAAATTTCTACAGATGTGAAATATCTGCTGGAGAATTATGCAAAGCGCCGTGACTTTCTCATTGAGTCTACAGGCAATACACCGCGGTATTTGAGCAATGTTCCCCAGGAAAGTATAGAAGTTCATGGTCGCTACATTCCGCAGGCTTACAAGTCTCGCTATTTGATGAGCCTGATCAGCCATATCGTTAAAGAGGAAATCATTCCGACGCCATGGAAATGGGATAACTTTATCATCAATAGTCAGCACAAGCTTGGTGATACGCATGGCTGGCATTGGGGAGATTATCCCTACACGATAATATGGGTGGTTGAAGCTCCGAAGCTTGAGTCGGGTGGCTTGTTGGAGTGCGTACCCCACACAAATTGGGATAAACAAAATTCACGGGTTGAGAATCTGTTGGTAGAGAACAAGATTGACTCTTATTTTCATGTGACGGGAGATGTTTATCTGTTGAAGGCCGACACCACGCTGCACCGTGTTAAACCACTTACAGAAGATGCCACTCGCATCATTCTCAATACTACTTGGGAAAGAGCGCGTGATAAGGATCGGCAGGTTGAGCATGAAACTTTCGTGTTTCGTGACTAGTAGGGGGTGAGTATGGCTGAAGTAAAATATGCACACACTAATCTGGTTACTAGAGACTGGAAGAAGTCAGCCAAGTTTTATATTGAAGTTTTCGGCTGCATTCCCATTGGCCCCGTGCGCAGACTTTCAGGGCAGTCGGTCGCGAAAGGTACAGGGTTAATCGATCCAGAAATTGAAGGTATCCATCTTAGGTTGCCCGGGTTCGAAGAAGACGGTCCGACACTGGAGGTATTTCAGTACGCTGAAGCTGATGAACAACCGGAAAAGGTGGCGAACTCAAATGGCTTTACACACATTGCATTTGAGGTTTCAAATCTGGAAGCCGTTTGCGCAAAAGTTGTCAGTGCCGGCGGATCGATGCTTGGAACATTGGCGAAGCAGTCAGTTGTTCCGCTGGGCGTCTGTACATTTGCCTACGTGCGTGATCCCGATCGGAACATCATTGAAATCCAGCGTTGGGAGGCGATATGAAACGCAGACTCGCGCAGTTCGATCTGGTGAAGCCGAAATTTCCCAAAGGGCACGCGAAAATGAAGGACTTCTACAGTTCGACAGCTTATGTAAACGACTTGGCGGAGCAGCACCCCGGATTCATATGGCGTGACACTGCTGAGGAGCAGCTATTGCTGGATGACTTATGGGGCAAGGGCTATCTCTACACCCTCTCGCTGTGGCGGGATGTCGAATCACTGAAAGACTTTCTCTATAACACGCCGCACAAAAAATTTATACAGCGTGGCGGGGAATGGTTTGATCCAATTTCATGGCCCCGGGTAGTTTTGTGGTGGGTCGAGTCTAGCCATGTTCCCACCCTACGCGAGGCTCATGATCGCCTCACCAAGTTATACGAGATCGGTCCGTCCCATGACGCTTTCGACCTGCGCTCCAGTGAATTCCCAACGGTATTGTACTGAGGAAAGAAATATGACTCAAATGGATCGAAATATACAACAGCAACTAGCAGACTATTATCGCTGTTTTCTCGGAGATCCTGCACAGCTTGTGGCCGCACGACGATCAGTCAGGTTATCCCGGGATGCAGTGGAATGTTTTGAGGATGAATGGATTGCTGCCGAAGAGTGCCGTATTGATCTCCGGGAACTGCCATCAACGCAAAGGGCGTTTCTGCAGTGGTATTTGGTATACGAGACGAGGATCAATGAGGATATTCGCTTCTTTATCGATTTCATACGCCACGACGCAAGTGCGGAGCAGATAGCTTATTATATCTGTATGGAAGAAATGGTGGACGGTTCTTTTGATGACCTCATGGCAATGGCCCAACTTGGAATGCCTATTCGTTGCAAGATGGTTGCCGGGGAAAACTACTGGGATGAAATGGGGAATGGGGATTTTGCCGCCGTGCATAGCACGATGTTCCGGACTTCATCCAACTACATGCGTGACCTGCTGAGGAAGTCAGGAATCAGTCTAGATGCTTCCCCTCTTGAATGCTTGATGAACGGCAACATTCTGCTGATGTGGGCAGTACGTCGTGAATACAATATGCGCCTTATCGGAGCAATGGGATTGGTAGAGGGATCTGCGCCGGTGCGTTTTGGGGCCACTACCGCGGGGATGGAGCGTCTGGGCCTGCCGAAGGACGTAATTGCTTATCACAAGGCTCACATCGGTATTGACACCCGACACAGTGCATCTTGGTACGAAACGGTGCTGCAGCACTATTCAGCTTGTGGCGAGGATGTGGTGCGTGAGCTCTCGCTGGGCGTAATGACTCGCTACAACATCGCGCTGCGTTATTACCATTACATGTACAAAGCGATGCGGAGTCTGACATGAGTATTCAGCGAAAGACGGTAGTGGTCGTTGATCCGATCAGTTCAGGCCGACGATATGGACAGGATATCCGTCGTAAGGGATATCACGCAATGGCGCTGGTCACCTGTAGTCGATTTCCAGGGCGCCTTCAGAGGTTGCATTCTGTTAGTGAATTTGACGAGGTAGTGCATATTGAAAGCCTGGAGCAAGCGAAAGCGTGTATGGCCGACAAGGCAGTGATTGCAGTTATCCCAGGCTCCGATTCAGCATTGCGTATCTGTGACCGGTTAGCCGCTCATTTTGGGGTGGTCGGCAATCCGCTAGAAACGTGCATGGCGAGGTTGAACAAGTTTGAAATGAAGCGTCGTTTGCACCAGGAAGGTGTTCCGGTCACTTCTTCGCTCAGGCTGTCCATGGATGTTTTGATCAACGGGCATAATCCAGTTATTGCTTTCCCTGTTGTTGTGAAGCCGAGCCAGGGCACGGGCGCGAAGAATGTTAAGGTCTGTCATTCCAATCGTGATCTCTACAAGGCCATCTCTACCATTGAAAGCAATGGCGAGACCAGCTGGGAGGAGGAGAAACATACCCTGGTAGAGGCTTTTGTGGAGGGTCCTGAGTACTTCATCGTTACAGCAAATCTTGGAGCGGCAGGGCGGCAAATACTCTGCTTTGCCGAGTACGAAAAAATCCAAATTGATGGGTACCCTAGTATTTATCGCACTATTCGATCCCTTTCGCCCATAAGCGTCCAGGCGCAACAGGCTTTTACCTACGTAATGCAGGTCAACTCAGCCATTGAAGCCAACTTCGGCATCAACGATGTCGAGTTCAAGTTCAATTCAGCAGGTCATTTCATCATCGAGCAAAACGGGCGCATGCCTGGAGCAAATGTGCCCTCCTTGATAGAGCTGTGCACAGGGCTGAACTGCTACGACCTGAATATAGATATCCACCTAGGCCAAGCGCCGCTCAACTTGCCGGTGCCCTGCTACAACAAGCACTTCTGCATCTGTTGTCTGATCTCTGAACAAAGCGGTGCCGTTACAGGGTTTGAGGGCGTAACTCTGATTGAGCAGCTTGAGTCGTTCCATGAGCTTAGTTTCCTTGTGGAGGTGGGTGAGGTTATAGAGGTGACGCGAGACTTTCTGTCGTCCTGGGGCGTTGTCTACCTTATTCATGAGGATTGCGAGGTACTTCGCAGGGAGGCCGAGATCGTTCATGAGCGCCTGAAGCTTAGGCTTGCATAGTGTCAGTCATCACTGACAAGTCGAGACGGAGGGAGGGTTAATGTCAAATTGGATAGCGGTGATATGTTTGATCTTGCTTGCCTGTGCGATCTGCGGGCGTGTTGCAGCGATGTTTGGTCAGAGTCGAGTGGTTGGGGAAGTTATCGCCGGTGTCTTGCTAGGGCCTGCCGTGTTAGGTGCAGGGTTTCCCACAGTATCTTCGGTGGTGTTGGCGCCCGACTCTATGGAGGTGGTGCGGGCGCTTGGTGAACTTGGATTGATCATACTGATGGTCGAAGTGCCCTGGCATACCAACGGTTGTGGGCTGCGGCAGGGAGAGCGGCGTGCTTCCTTCTTGATCGCAGCTCTCGGAATAGCCCTGTCTTTTACTCTAGGGTGCCTCATTGGGGGTTGGTCGAAGGCGTCGATCGCCCCGGCCGAGCCGTATTGGTCCTACGTTGTGTTTAGTGGCATCGCGATGTCTGTCACTGCGTTGCCTGTGTTGGTGAGGATTATCCAAGAGCATAGGGGCATGGATGGACCGGTTGGCAAATTGGCACTATCAGCGGCGGTACACACCGATGTGTTTGCTTGGTGTGCTTTGGCGTTGGTGTTAACGCTGCAGCTAGGGGGAGCTGCCAGTATCTTCGAAAGCCTGCTCAGGCTCGCCGGTCTTGCGGTCTATGCCGCGATGACCCTCTTGGTGCTTCGTCCATGGCTGAAAAAGCATACCCGCATTACGTTTTTGGGGGAGCGGTCCCGCGTCACGATTGCGCTTCTATACTGTCTGGCTTCGGCGCAGCTCACCGCCATGCTCGGTTTTCATGAGGCGATTGGCGCACTTATGGCGGCGTACGTTTTTCACGACTACTGCTCAATGGAGCAGGCATGGCGTCGATGGATCGGGAGGTTCGGGCATCTCTTTCTTACGCCGATCTTTTTTGCAGGCTCTGGCATCCAGGTTTCCCTAAATTCGTTCAGTGAGCCAAGTCTCTGGTTATGGCTGCTGATGTATTTGCTAGCGGGGACCCTCGGCAAGGTGTTGGGTTCGTATACTGGGGCCCGATTGTCAGGTTTGACTCCAATTCATTCACTGGAAGTTGGTGTTTTGATGAATACCAAAGGCCTTGTGGAATTGGTGATACTCGGTGTAGGACTACAGGCTGGTGTCCTGTCTGAAAGTTCTTACAGTATATTCTTGCTGCTTGCCATTGTTTCTACGATATTAACTAATCCGTTAATGGCGCTGCTAGGCTGGTGGGCTTACAGAAATGCGTCAGTCTGTAAGGATTCGACCAAAATAGGTGTTTGATTTCTGACATAATCCCGATTACTGTCTAGCGCGGTGCAGGAAAAATCATAATAAAGGACCGTTATTTTGGACGTACTAATGGGGTTGTCGGCTGCGGTGTTCTGGGGGGCTACAGACTTTTTGGTCGGCGTGAACGCAAGATCTGTAGGAGTCAGGCGAGCGGTCTTTTGCGGTCAGCTATTAGGGCTGCTGTTGATGGTCATGATTATTCTAGTTGCAGCCTCTGAGTGGCGTAAGTTCACCTCTGCGCCTTGGTTTGCAATAGAGATGGGGTTAATCGCCTCTCTATGTACCGTAACGGGTGCGCTGGCGCTTTCAAAAGCTTTCGCTATTGGCAAGACTGCTGTTGTGGCACCACTCGTTACTTCGTATGGTGTTTTTACCACGCTGTTGGCGTGGCTAGGTGGTGACGCACTCTCCGCCTGGCAGGTGAGTGGTATTCTTGTCTGCTTCTTGGGAGTGGTATTGGCCAGTTGCAGCGATACGGGCATCCGCCTAGATCGCAAGGCCACGAGTGCGGTCTCTGTGGCGTTTGCCTTGTTGGCTGCCCTGCTTTACGGCATCAGCTTCTGGATTCAGGGCAAATTCGCCTTGCCGGTGCTGGGGCCGGTAAACATGCTAGCGCTTGGTTATGCGGTGGGGGTGTTGTTCCTGATCCCTGAAGGCTCAAGATTTCTGCGGGATCATAGGTCGATAACGCTTCAGACCTACGGTTCTCTATGCGGAGCCAGCCTTTTCAATTTGGGAGGGTTTGCTGCGTTCTCTTGGGGTGCACTGAATGGCTCGGTTTCCGTTGTCACCGTTATCAGCACTCTCTCAGGTGGTGTTGCCGCGGTCTTGGGATACTTTTTTTTTCGTGAACGATTGTCAGTCGTCCAGATCAGCGGTGTCAGCTTGGTACTGCTTGGGGCTTTGCTCCTGCACCTCTATGGATGACTTTCTCGGTAAAAAACAAAATTTCTTAGGGCTTTTGCCAATGGCGTAACTCTTCGCTGTAGGCTAGTAGAGACGAGTGCTCATAATGGACTATCAAAGCTATCTTGCGAAAAGTCAGGTTGATATGTTGCCGTGCATGGCCGCGTTTGCGGTGGTGGTTGAAGCAGGAAGTTTTGTAGACGCGTCTACCCGGCTAGGCTTGACCGCGTCCGCAGTCAGCAAGCAAGTATCGAAGCTCGAAAATGCGTTGTCGATCCGGTTGCTTGAGCGAAGCACGCGGCAGCTGAGAGTTAGTGCTGAGGGAGCGCAAGTCTACTCGCACTGCAAGGAACTGCTTGAGTCATCGGCCAATGTGTTTCGATTCAAGGAGCAGTTTCTCGAAACGCCGCAAGGGCTTATTCGTGTCGTGGTTCCGCGCTCGTTGTATTCTATGTGCCATCAACTTGTTCCTGAGTTTCTTCAGCGTTACCCTGGGTTAAATGTTCAACTTATTTCGAAGGATGGGGCGGTAGACTTCATCGGCGAGGGCGTTGACGTTGTTATACGAGTCACCGATAGTCCGCCGTTGGAGTTGGTGGCACGCAAGTTGTTTCCTGTCGAATTTATTGTCTGTGCATCGGGCAGCTACCTTGAAAAACATGGCAACCCCATTCACCCCTCAATATTGACGGAACACAGTTGCATCTCGTTATCAGAGGTTGCCGAGAAGAAGAGTTGGAAATTCACTTCGGCAGAGGGAGGCTGCGAAGTCTGTGTCTCAGGTCGCTACGTTTCGGACAGTCTGGAAGCCGTCTTAAATGCCACTGTCTCGGGGCTGGGAATATCCTGCTTACCTGTCAGGCTGGCTGCCGAATCGATTGCGTCCAATACACTGGTGGAAGTTTTGCCTGAATGGAAATACGCGGGTCCATTACAGGGAATGGCATGGATTCTCTACCAGCCAGGACGGCATGCATCACAGAGGGTGAAGGTGATGGTCGAATATCTAGTCGGCGCGTTACGCCGGACTGGCGGGGTGGATGGTTGGATAAATCAGGCGCCGCAAATAGATCGGATAAGGAGCTAGAGATGCCGACCCTTCGTACTGAATACTACTGTGATAAATGTTGGTATGTTTACGATCCCTCACAGGGTGACACCGAGCATGGCGTTGAGCCAGGTACCGCGTTCATTGATATTCCACGGGAATGGAAGTGCCCCGATTGCGGACTAGGCAAAGAGGCCTTCGTCCCGCGGAAGGATGAGAGATTGACGGGCGAAGCAATAACACGTTTCTAGAGAAACGCGCCAATGTTGAGTTTGTGAGCGAAACCGGTGCTCATACGCTAAGGCGTTGGTGGTGAGTGCAGCACTGCACCTTGCTGCTCAACAACCCAGCCGAGACTCCGGCGGATGCAGCAGCTGGAGAACTCGGTCACGGCACGCCCCAGTTCCTGGCGGCTGAGTAACGCCAGGTACGTGCGTCTGCAACAGCTGGCGTTGCTGTGCCAGCCCACTCGCTATTGTCGCTCAAGACACCATCCTCCCCAACCAAGCCTACAAGCGCCTATCGAAAAGGCTCCTACCTGCCCATCCCACCACCAGCCCTATCGCACTTCAGAGATTGTTCGCTAGTCTATGGGTATGCGGCTTTGCCAAGCCGTTACCGTGAAGTCTAGAGACGCCGGATACGCCCAAGCGTCCAAACCTGATCAGGAGTGCACGATGGATCTCAACCGTCGGCAATTCTTCAAGGTCGCCGCCGTCGGCCTTGGAGGCTCGAGTCTCGCGGCGTTGGGTATGGCCCCGACGCCTGCGTTTGCCGAGCAGGTGCGTCATTTCAAACTGACGCACACCAAAGAAACCCGTAACACCTGCCCCTACTGTTCGGTCGGCTGCGGCCTGATCATGTACAGCCAGGGTGATGCGGGCAAGAACGTCAAGCAGAGCATCATCCACATCGAAGGCGATGCCGATCACCCGGTGAACCGCGGCACCCTGTGCCCCAAAGGCGCCGGTCTGCTGGACTTCATCCACAGCGAAAGCCGTCTCAAATACCCCGAGGTCCGCAAGCCGGGCAGCAATGAATGGGTACGGGTCAGCTGGGATGAAGCGCTCGACCGGGTCGCTGGCCTGATGAAAGAAGACCGCGACGCCAACTTCATCGAAAAGAACGCCCAAGGGCAAACGGTCAACCGTTGGCTAACCACCGGCTTTCTCGCTGCATCGGCCGCCTCCAGCGAGGCTGGCTACCTGACCCACAAGGTCGTCCGCGCTACAGGCATGCTGGGGTTCGATAACCAAGCACGTGTCTGACATGGCCCGACGGTGGCAAGTCTTGCCCCGACGTACGGCCGTGGCGCCATGACCAACCATTGGTCAGATATTGCCAACGCGAATCTGGTCCTGGTGATGGGTGGCAACGCAGCAGAAGCGCATCCTTGCGGCTTCAAATGGGTGACCGAGGCCAAAGCGCACAACAAGGCGCGGCTGATCGTGGTCGACCCAAGGTTTACCCGTACCGCTTCGGTAGCCGATTACTATGCGCCGATCCGTACCGGTACCGACATCGCGTTCATGGGCGGGTTGATCAACTACCTGCTTAGCAACGACAAGATTCAGCACGAGTACGTGCGCAACTACACCGACGTGTCGTTCATCGTCAAAGATACCTATGGCTTCGAAGACGGGCTGTTCAGCGGCTACGACGAAAGCAAGCGTATCTATGCCGACAAATCCGGCTGGGGTTACGAACTGGGTGACGACGGTTTTGCCAAGGTCGACCCGACCCTGCAGCACCCACGTTGCGTGTTCCAGCTGATGAAGCAGCACTACAGCCGCTACACCCCTGAACTGGCGAGCATGACCTGTGGCATGCCCCAGGACGCGATGATGAAGGTATGGGAAGAAATTGCCACGTGCTCGGCACCCGGCAAGACCATGACCATCCTCTACGCATTGGGCTGGACGCAGCATTCGATTGGTGCGCAGATCATCCGCAGTGCAGCCATGGTGCAACTGCTGCTGGGTAACGTGGGCATGCCGGGGGGCGGGGTCAACGCGCTGCGTGGCCACTCCAACATCCAGGGGCTGACTGACCTGGGGCTGCTGTCCAACTCGCTGCCCGGCTACCTCACCCTGGCTGGCGATGCCGAACAGGACTACACCGCGTACATCGACAAGCGCGCGTCCAAGCCGCTGCGCCCTGGGCAACTGTCGTACTGGCAGAACTACGGCAAATTCCACGTCAGCCTGATGAAGGCCTGGTATGGCCCGAATGCCACCGCCGAGAACAACTGGGGCTACGACTGGCTGCCCAAGCTCGACGTGCCGGCCTACGACGTGCTGCGCATGTTCGAGATGATGAGCCAGGGCAAGGTCAACGGCTACATGTGCCAGGGCTTCAACCCGATCGCCGCGCTGCCGGACAAGAACCGCGTCACCGCCGCACTGGCCAAGCTCAAGTGGCTGGTAGTGATGGACCCGCTGGCGACCGAGACGTCCGAGTTCTGGCGCAACGCGGGGCCGTACAATGACGTGGACACGGCCAACATCCAGACCGAAGTGATCCGCCTGCCCACCACCTGCTTCGCCGAGGAAGACGGCTCGCTGGTCAACAGCAGCCGCTGGTTGCAGTGGCACTGGAAAGGCGCCGATGGCCCGGGCGAAACCCGCACCGATGTGCAGATCATGAGCGAGCTGTTCCTGCGCATGCGCCAGCGCTACCAGAAAGAGGGCGGGGCTTACCCCGACCCGCTGCTGAACATCCACTGGCCGTACAAGATCGCCGATGAACCCTCCCCCGAGGAACTGGCCAAGGAGATGAACGGCTGGGCAGTAACGGACCTTACCGACCCGACCGGCGCCGCCATCAAGGCTGGCCAGCAGCTCTCTGGTTTCGGCCAGCTCAAGGACGACGGCAGTACTGCGTCCGGCTGCTGGATCTTCGCCGGGTGCTGGACCGAGCAGGGCAACCAGATGGCTCGCCGCGACAACAGCGACCCCTACGGTATGCATCAGGTGCAGAATTGGGCGTGGGCGTGGCCTGCCAACCGCCGCATCCTCTATAACCGCGCCTCCAGCGACCCGCAGGGCAAGCCTTGGGACCCGGAGAAAAAACGCCTGGTGTGGTGGAATGGCAAGGCCTGGGGCGGTACTGACGTGCCCGACTTCAAGGTGGACTCGCCGCCGGAGGCGGGCATGAACCCGTTCATCATGAACCCCGAGGGCGTGGCGCGTTTCTTTGCCATCGACAAGATGGCCGAAGGGCCGTTCCCTGAGCACTATGAACCGTTCGAGACGCCGATTGGCATCAACCCGCTGCACCCGAACAACAAGAAGGTCATCAGCAACCCTGCCGGGCGCATCTTCGATTCGGTGTGGGAAACCCTCGGTACCCACGACGAGTTCCCGTATGCGGCCACCACCTACCGGCTGACCGAGCACTTCCACTTCTGGAGCAAGCATTGCCGGCTCAACGCAATTGCCCAGCCCGAGCAGTTTGTCGAGATTGGCGAAGTACTGGCTAACGAGAAGGGCATCAAGGCCGGCGACCGGGTACGGGTGTCGAGCAAGCGCGGGCATATCGACGCGGTGGCGGTGGTGACCAAGCGGATACGCCCGTTGCAGGTGAACAACCAGACCGTGCACCAGATCGGTATCCCGTTGCACTGGGGCTTCACCGGGGCGACCCGCCACGGGTACCTGACCAACACCTTGGTGCCGTTCCTGGGCGATGGTAATACCCAGACACCAGAGTCCAAGTCGTTCCTCGTCAAAGTGGAGAAACTCTGATGGCCAGCCAAGACATCATTGCCCGCTCGGCCACCACCACCGTGCCGCCTTCGGTGCGCCAGCAGGAGCAGGTCGCCAAGCTGATCGACACCACCAAGTGCATCGGCTGCAAGGCCTGCCAGGTGGCGTGCTCGGAGTGGAACGAGCTGCGCGACGAGGTGGGGCACAACCACGGCACCTACGACAACCCGCAGGACCTCAGTGCCGAAACCTGGACGTTGATGCGCTTCACCGAGCATGAGCGCGACGATGGCAACCTGGAGTGGCTGATCCGCAAGGATGGCTGCATGCACTGTGCAGAGCCAGGCTGCCTGAAGGCGTGCCCCAGCCCGGGGGCGATCATCAAGCACGCCAACGGTATCGTCGACTTCAACCAGGACCATTGCATTGGCTGCGGCTACTGCATCACTGGCTGCCCGTTCAACATCCCGCGCATCTCGCAGAAGGACCACAAGGCCTACAAGTGCACCCTGTGTTCGGACCGCGTGAGCGTAGGGCTGGAACCAGCCTGCGTGAAAACATGCCCGACCGGTGCAATCGTGTTTGGCACCAAGGACGAGATGAAGGTGCATGCCGACGAGCGCATCGTCGACCTGAAGTCACGGGGTTACGACAAGGCCGGGCTGTACGACCCGGATGGCGTCGGCGGTACCCATGTGATGTACGTGCTGCACCACGCCGATACGCCCAAGCTGTATGCCGGCCTGCCGGACCAGCCGGTGATCAGCCCACTGGTAGGGCTGTGGAAGGGCTTCACCAAGCCATTGGCGCTGTTGGCCATGGGGGCTGCGGTGCTGGCCGGGTTCTTCCACTACGTGCGCATCGGGCCTCAGCGGGTGGAGGAGGATGAACACCCGACCCCGCCTGATGACAGCGTGCATCAGGTGGACCCGGCAGTGCATGTGTACGACCCGACCAAGCCCGGTGGGCAAGGGGAGCAGCGGCCATGAACCACAACAAACCCATCCTGCGCTACAACGCCAACGAGCGCACCAACCACTGGGTGGTGGCGATCCTGTTCTTCATGGCCGGGCTGTCCGGGCTGGCGCTGTTCCACCCGGCGCTGTTCTGGCTCAGCAACCTGTTCGGCGGGGGGCCGTGGACGCGTATCCTGCACCCGTTCCTGGGCGTCGCGATGTTCGTGTTCTTCCTTGGCCTGGTGATTCGCTTCTGGCGCGCCAACTTCATCACCGCCAACGACCGGCTGTGGTTGCGGCGCGTGGACCGGGTGATGCGCAACCAGGAGGATGGCGTGCCCCCGATCGGCAAGTACAACGCCGGCCAGAAGCTGCTGTTCTGGACGCTGCTGGTGTGCATGTTGATTCTGTTGGTCAGTGGCGTGGTGATCTGGCGTGCCTACTTCAGCCAGTATTTCGGCATTGGCGCCATACGCCTGGCTACCTTGCTGCATGCCCTGGCGGCCTTCGTGCTGGTGCTCAGCATCATCGTGCACATCTACGCAGGCATCTGGATCAAGGGCTCGATTGGCGCCATGCTGCACGGCTGGGTAAGCCGCGCCTGGGCGCGCAAGCACCACGAGTTGTGGTACCGCGAAGTGACGGGTGACAAGACGCCGTCCGATCACCGCAGAAAAGAAGGATGAACGCTTGAGCAGCATACTCGAACCCGGGCAGATCGAAGCGTCGGCGGTTATGCCGCCGTTTCTGCACGTGCCGCCGGCCAACCTGTTCGCCTTGCGCGCCGCCCGCCTGGAGCGCCTGGCTGAAGGCAACCCGCTGCGCCGCTATCTGCTGTTGGTGGCACGGCTGTGCCGCATTCAGCAGCAGCTTGTGGACAACCCACCCTCTGCATTGCCTGTTGCCGAGGACCGTCAGCGCTTGTGTATAAGCCACGGCCTGCCGCCCTTGGCGGCTGACAGCCTGGTCCGCGAAGGGGCATGGCTGGCATGGTTGCAGGCGCTGTTGGGCCACTTCGATGAGCCTGCCGATAGCCCGCTGGGTGCAGCGGTGCAGCTGCTGCGCAGCAGTGATGACAACCAGCGCAAGGGCTGGGGCATCGCCTTGCTCTCGGGGCAGTACGATGCGGTGCCGGCGGCCTTGGTGCCGTTCATGGGGGCTGCCTTGCAAGCGGCATGGTCCAGCTGGCTGCTGGCGTTGCCCGGCACCGAGCTCAAGCCTGCCGCCAGCCTGGCCCAGTGCCCGGCCTGTGGCTCGCCGGCCATGGCTGGGGTGGTGCGCAACCGCGGCAAGCACAATGGCCTGCGCTACCTGGCCTGCTCGCTGTGTGCCTGTGAATGGCACGTGGTGCGCGTCAAATGCGTGTACTGCGAGTCGAGCAAGGGCCTGCGCTACACCACCCTCGACGACGACCGCCACGCCCCTGGCAAGGCGCCGTTGCGCGCGGAGTGCTGCCCAGGCTGCAACAGTTACCTCAAGCAGCATTACCTGGAAAACGACGCGGCGGCTGAGCCACTGGCTGACGACCTGGCAACGCTGGCGCTCGACATGTGCCTGGACCAGGAAGGCTTCCATCGCCTGGCGCCGAACCTGATGCTTGCCCCAGGTCAGGGGTAGAGTGTCTACACTGTAAGACCGAGTCGCCTGCATCGTCGGCAAGCCGGCCCCCACAGGGGTACAGAAAACGCCTGTGGGGCCGGCTTGCCGGCGACAAAGGCCAGTACCGCAAACGGACCAGCCCAGGGTAGTACCGCATGTCCCTCAGCTTAGCCAGCGACACCCCACGCCTGCCTTCAATCGATACACTGCTGCGTCACCCCGCCTGCCACCCGCTGATCGACCGCCACGGCCGCGACGCCGTCCTGGCCACCTTGCGTCAACTGCTCGACGACCTGCGCGAGCCGGCCCGCGCTGGCGAACTCAGCGCCCCCGAGCTGGCTGGCGAAGTGCTGCTGGGCCGTGCCGGCGAGCGGCTGGCCATCCAGCAACGCAGCCAGGTTCGCCGGGTGTTCAACCTCACCGGCACTGTGCTGCACACCAACCTCGGCCGGGCGTTGCTGCCTGAAGAGGCCATCGAGGCCATGCACACCGCGGCGCGCTACCCGCTGAACCTGGAGTTCGACCTGGCCACTGGCAAGCGCGGCGACCGTGATGACCTGATCGAGGGGCTGGTGCGCGAGCTGACCGGTGCCGAAGCCGTCACCGTGGTCAACAACAACGCGGCGGCGGTCATGCTGGCCCTGAACAGCCTGGGCGCGCGCAAGGAAGGCATTATCTCCCGGGGTGAACTGATCGAGATTGGTGGCGCCTTCCGCATCCCCGACATCATGGCCCGTGCCGGGGTCAAGCTGCACGAAATCGGTACCACCAACCGTACCCACGCCCGCGACTACGAGGCCGCTATCGGCCCGCGTACCGGTTTGCTCATGCGCGTGCATTGCAGCAACTACAGTATCCAGGGCTTCACCCACCAGGTGCCCACCGCAGAGCTGGCGCGCATCGCCCGTCAGCACCAGTTGCCACTGCTCGAAGACCTGGGCAGCGGTAGCCTGCTGGACCTCACGCGCTGGGGCTTGCCAGCCGAGCCCACCGTTCGCCAGGCCCTGGCTGACGGCGCTGATATCGTTACCTTCAGTGGTGACAAACTGCTGGGTGGGCCACAAGCCGGCATTATCGTTGGCCGCAAGGACCTGATCGCTCGCATCAAGAAAAACCCGCTCAAGCGTGCTCTGCGCGTCGACAAGATCACCCTTGCCGCGCTCGAAGCAGTGCTGGCGCTGTACCGCAACCCCGACCGGTTGGCCGAACGCCTGCCCAGCCTGCAGTTGCTTACCCGTAGCCAGACGGATATCCAGGCGCAGGCCGAACGCCTGGCACCCGAGCTCAAGGCCCGCCTGGGTGAACAGTGGGCCGTGAGCGTGCAACCTGCCCTGGGCATGATCGGCAGTGGCAGCCAGCCTGTGGCACGGCTGCCCAGCGCCGCGTTGTGCGTGCGCCCGCTGGTGCCCAAGCGGTTGCGCGGGCGCAGCCTGCATGCGTTGGAGCGTGCACTGCGCGAGCTGCCAGTGCCGGTCATTGGCCGCATTGACGATGACGCCTTGTGGCTCGACCTGCGCCAACTGGACGACGAGCCCCAGTGGCTGGCGCAGTTGCCCGGCCTGCACGTGGGGCCGGTGCAGTGATCGTTGGCACAGCCGGCCACATCGACCATGGTAAGACTGCCTTGCTGCAGGCGCTCACCGGCCAGGCCGGCGACCATCGCCAGGAAGAACGGGCACGGGGCATGACCATCGACCTTGGCTACCGCTATGCGGCGCTGGTCGAGGGCGCGCCGCTGACGGGCTTTATCGACGTGCCGGGTCACGAGCGTTTCATCCACAACATGCTGGCCGGTGCCCACGGCATCGACCTGGTGCTGTTGGTGGTGGCGGCAGACGACGGGGTCATGCCGCAGACCCGCGAGCACCTGGCGATCATCCAGCTGCTGGGCATCCCCCAGGCCCTGGTGGTGATCAGCAAAAGTGACCGTGTTGAACCTGAGCGCCTGGCGCAGGTGCAGGTGCAGGTCAGCGAGCTGCTGGCGCCAGGGCCCTATGCCGGCGCGCAGCAGTTTGCAGTGTCGAGTATCACCGGGGCAGGGGTGGAGGCGCTGCGTCAGGCCTTGGTGATGGCGGGGCGTGATGTACAACGCCGCAGTGTGGCCGGCGGTTTTCGCCTGGCGGTAGACCGCGCCTTCGCCGTCACCGGTGCCGGTGTGGTGGTAACCGGTACCGCATTGGCCGGGCAGGTAAGGGCTGGCGATACGCTGTTGCTGGGCAAGGCCGGCAAACCGGTACGCGTGCGCGGGTTACACGCGCAGAACCAGCCAGCGCTGGTGGCAGAAGCGGGGCAGCGGGTGGCGCTGAATATCGCTGCCGAGCGCCTGGCGGTGGAGCACGTGCGCCGGGGCGACTGGCTGGTGCCCCAGTGGCTGCATGCGCCCAGCGTAAGGGTAGACATCGAGCTGCACTTGCTACCGGGCGAGGGGCGGGTATTCGAACATTTCAATGCTGTGCACGTGCACCTGGGCACTCAGGATGTAACTGCCAGGGTTGCCCTGCTGGAAGGGCCAAGCCTTGCCCCAGGCCAGCGCATGTTCGCCCAGTTGCTGCTGAACGCCCCCCTGCAGGCCGTGCACGGCGACCGCCTGGTGCTACGTGACCAGCGCGCCCAGCACACCCTGGGCGGGGGCAGGGTGCTCGACCCGTTCGCGCCCAGCCGGCAGCGCCGCAGTGAACAGCGCCTGCAACAGTTGCAAGTGCTGCGTGATGCGCCAGGGCTCGAGCAGGCGCTGCCAGGGCTGCTGGCCAGTGCCGCCGGTGGCATCGACCCCCAGCGCCTGGAGCGGCAATTCAATCGCCTGCGCAATACCTGGGCACTACCCGAGGATGTCCAGGTGATCGCCACACGGCAGGGGCAGTTGTTGTTCGCCAACGCCCAATGGCAGGCACTGCGGCAAGAACTGCTCAGTCAGCTGGCGCTGTTTCACGTACAGGAGCCCGACCAGCTTGGCCCCGACCGCGACCGGTTAAGGCGCTTTGCAGCCATGCCCCTTGAGCGCCCGGCCTTCGTCAGCCTGGTAGATGAGCTGTTGGCGCAGGGCGCCTTGGCCAGCAGCGGGGCCTGGCTGCACCTGCCGGATCACAAGGTTCAGCTGAGCGATGCAGACACGGCGTTATGGGCGCGCTTGCAGCCCCGGCTGCTGGCAGGGCTGTACGACCCGCCCTGGGTCAGGACACTGGCGAGTGAAGAAAACTGCGCCGAAGCTGACGTCCGCCTGCTGCTGCGCAAGCTGGCCCGGTTAGGGCTGGTGCACCAGGTAGTGCGTGACCTGTTCTACCCGCAAGCCACGCTGGAGCGCATGGCAGAGCTGTTGCAGAGCCACCTCGATGCCACGCCGGTAGTGCAGGTTGCGGCGTTTCGCGATATGTTGGGCATCGGTCGCAAGCGCAGTGTGCAGATTCTGGAGTATTTCGACCGTATCGGCCTGACCCGCAGGGTGGCCGACCAGCGCCACATTCGCGCTGACAGCGCCCTGGCCCAGCAGCAGGCCAGGCACTGACTCAAAGGAAGGCAATCGCGCCCGGTGGCGCGGCCGGGCTTCAAACCCGGTTGGGGACGGCATCCGTTCCCGGGCAGGTTCGACTCCCGCTGCCTTCCGCCACTTCTACCGCTCCCCGCACAGCTCCAGGGCAAACCACTGCTCGGCCTCGTCGACGTTCAGACCAGCGCCCAGCAGGGCGAACATCTTGGCCAGCGCAGCTTCGCGGGTCATGCCGCCGCCACTTACCAGCCCCGCACTACGCAGGCGATTGCCTGCGGCGTAGGTGTCGAACACTACATCGCCTTCCGGGCACTGGCTGATGGCTGCCAGCAGCACGCCGCGCTGGCGCGCTTCACGCAGGGTGTCCAGCAGTGCCTGGTCATCCGATGGCCCGGTGCCGCTGCCGTAGCATTCCAGCAGAACGCCTTGCACGCCGCTGGCCAGCAACCCCTGCACGTGAGCGGCCTGCAGGCCTGGGAACACCGGTACCACCGCCAGGTTGACCGGCTGGCGAGGGTGGCGATAGGTCAATGCAGCGGGCAGTTCTGCTGCGCGCTCGCTGTGGCGATGACGGGGCAGCGCGGCGAACGCATCGAAGGCCTCGCTGCGCAGCTTCGAGGCGTGGCAACCGTGCAGCAGGCGGCCATGGAAGTAGAGCTGTACGCCGGCTTCAAGGCCCTGTTCGAACTGTCGCAACGCACCGCACAGGTTACCCCAGGCATCACTGCCGGGTGCGCCTGCTGGCAGCATCGAGCCGGTCAGCAGCACCGGCACCGGCAGGCCCAGCAGCAGGAACGACAGCGCCGCAGCACTGTAGGCCAGGGTATCGGTGCCATGCAGCACCAGCACACCATCATGGCCGGCTACTTCCACCGCCTGCACGATGGCATCGCGCATGGCCAGCCAGTTATGTTGCTGCATGTTGGCGCTGTCGAGCAGCGGGTTCAGTTCCTGCAAGGTCCACTGGACCTTGGGCGCGTCGGCCATCAGGGCGAAGTGGTCACGCATGCGGGCATCGAAACCGCCAGCGGGGGCCAGGCCCTCGGGGGTTTCAAGCATGCCGATGGTGCCACCGGTGTAGAGCACGAGGAGGTTCTTGACTGCACGCATGGAGAGCATCCGTAGCGGTGAGCGGAGAAAGAAAAGCCGCCCGCGAACGGGGCGGCTTGGCACGGCAGGGTATCAGCGCTGCAGTTCGGCCTGGCCGACTGCTTTGTCAGAAGCTGTGTCCACCTGCGGGTTGGCAGGCCATGCGTTGCGGTCCAGGTCCAGGTCGGCGAACTTGGCCGAGTCGAACACTGGCTGCTTGATACCCGCCTTGCGCTGGGTATCGTAGTCGCGCATGACGCGCAGGCCGACCTTGAACAGCAGGGCCAGGGCCATCAGGTTGACGAAGGCCAGGCAGGTCATGGTGATGTCGGCGAAGGCAAACACGGTCGACAGGTCCTGCATCGAACCCCATACCACCAGGGCCAGTACCAGTACCCGGAACATCATCAGCACTGCGCGGTTGCGGCTCAGGAACTGCAGGCTGTTTTCGCCCAGGTAGTAGTTGTAGAGGATGCAGGTAAACACGAACAGCGACAGCGCCACGCTGACGAAGATGCGGCCCCAGTCACCGACCACGGCGGCCAGCGAGTTCTGGGTCAGCACGATACCGTCACCTTCGAAGCCCGGGGTGTAGAAGCCCGACAGCAGAATCAGCAGGGCGGTGCAGGTGCAGATCACGAAGGTATCGAGGAACACGCTGAACGCCTGTACCACGCCTTGCGCACCTGGGTGCTTAACGGCAGCCACAGCGGCCACGTTAGGCGCACTGCCCAGGCCCGCCTCGTTGGCGAACACGCCGCGCTTCACGCCCATGACGATGGCACTGCCCAGCAGGCCGCCAAAGGCAGGGTCGAGGCCGAAGGCGCTCTTGAAGATGGTTTCGAGCATGGCGGGCACGTGTTCGATCTGGGTGCCGATCACGTACAGGGTCACGCCGATGTAGGCCAGGGTCTTGATCGGTACCAGCAGGTCGGACACCGCCGCGATGCGCTTGATGCCACCGATGAAGGTGATGGCCAGCAGCACCGCCAGCACGATACCGGTGTGGCGCGGATCGAAGTTGAAGGCGTTCTGCAGCGAGTGGGTCACGGTGTACGACTGCAGCCCGATGAAGGCGAAGCCGTAGGTGACCAGCAGCAGGATCGAGAACACGATCGCCATGCCCTTGTATTTCAGGCCATGCTGGATGTAGTAGGCCGGGCCACCGCGGTACAGGCCATCGCCATCGGCGCGCTTGTACACCTGGGCCAGGGTACATTCGAAGAAGCTGCTGGACATGCCCACCAGCGCGGTCACCCACATCCAGAACACGGCACCAGGGCCGCCCAGGGTTACAGCGATACCAACACCTGCGATGTTACCGGCGCCAACGCGGCCGGCGAGGCTCAGCATCAGGGCCTGGAAGGAGCTCAGTTGGCCTGCCTGGCCACGCAGCGATTCCTTGAACACACCGAACATGTGTGCAAAGTGGCGGAACTGGACGAATCGGGAACGGATGGTGAAGTAGCTACCCAGCCCCACGATCAGCACGATGAGAAGTTTCCCCGAGAGGAAATCGTTGATTACTTCGAGCATTGGAAAATGACCTCGATTCTTATTCTTCGTGTGGAAAGACCAGCGGACGGCAGGCGCACCGCTATTCGTTGGGGCGCATGGTTGGCCATGACAAGAGTGGTTACAATTTCGCGGGTTGCTCACACTTGATGCGACTTGATGCTACAATTGCGCCATTCGCGTCATCCGGGTTTTGCACATGAGCGATCATTTCGCTACCAATTTGAAGCTGGCTTGCAGCCACTACCGCTCTATTTCCGAAGTTTGCCGGCAGCTGTCGATCAACCGGGCCCAGTTCAACAAATACCTGAGCGGGCAGAGCCGTCCGACGGCTTACAACCTCAAGCGCATCGGTGACTTCTTCGGGGTCGAGGATTACGAGCTCAACCTGCCTGCCGAGCAGTTCTCACGCCTGATCGGTGCGCGCGTCTCAACCCTCGCCGAGCAACCTGACGACCCGATCAGCGAGTTGTTCCGGCCGCTGCATGAACACGCTGGCAACCTGTCGCGCTATTGCGGTTACTACTTCGAGTATTCCAACTGCATGTCGGTGCCGGGCACCATCCTGGTGTCGTTGGTGCACCTGTGGGAGGAGCGCGGGCGCTTTCTGTTCGAACGCCAGGAACGCCAGGAGCGCTCCACCGCCACCGACCAGCACGCCGAAGTGCGCTGCCGCTACCTGGGCGCCGCGTTCCAGTTGCAGGACCGGGTGTTTCTCATCGACTACGAGTCGTTGACCTACAACGAGATGAGCCAGACTATCCTGATTCCCAGTTTCAAGAGCCGCATCACGCGCCTCAATGGGCTGAAGTCGGGCGTGTCCAGCGGAGACCGCCGCAACCCTGCGTGTACGCGGGTGGTGTGGGAGTACCTGGGGCAGGAGATCAATCGCATCAACGCCTATCGCCAGGTCAAACTGTACCGCCCGGACGACCCGCGCATAGATGACGATGTTCGGGAACGGCTGAGTGTCGGCCCTCTGCGTAACAGTCTGTTTGAAATCGAGTAAACGGCCATCTGTACTGAGCGCTTGGTAGTGGCGCGTACAGCGGCCTAATGCTTGACCGAGCCTGTGGTTGGACTTCCCAGCCCGGAAACCGCAAAATGGCCGCTTTCCTTTACTAACCTCTCCGGATCTGCTGACTCTATGCGTATGCGCCTGATGCTGTTGGGTGGTGGCAATGCCCTTGGGCAAGCGCTGATTCGTCTTGGGGCCGAGGAGGACATCGCTTTCCTGGCCCCACGCCCCCCCGAGGATGGCTGGGCGCCGGCCAGCCTCACTCAGCTGCTTGACGATCATCGCCCCGATGCGGTGATCAACCTGGCCTATTACTTCGACTGGTTCCAGGCCGAATCGGTCAGCGAATCGCGCCTGGCTCAGCAGGAGCGTGCCGTGGAGCGGCTGGCCGAATTGTGCCAGCACCATCAGATCACCCTGGTGCAGCCTTCGAGCTACCGGGTTTTCGATGGCTCAAGGGCTACCGCCTATAGCGAAAAGGACGAACCGCTGCCGCTGGGCCTGCGTGGCCAGGCACTCTGGCGCATCGAGCAAAGCGTGCGGGCGGCGTGCCCCCAGCACGTATTGCTGCGCTTCGGCTGGCTGCTCGATGAAACCCTCGAGGGCTCCCTGGGGCGTTTCCTGACCCGTGCCGAGCAGCCGCACGAGCTGCTGTTGGCTGACGACCGGCGCGGCAACCCAACGCCAGTAGACGATGCGGCCAGGGTCATACTGTCTGTGCTCAAGCAGCTGGACTGCAGTTCACCCCTGTGGGGCACCTATCACTACGCCGGCAACGAGGCGACCACGCCGCTGGCGTTGGGCCAGGCCATTCTTGCCGAGGCGGGCAAACACCGCCAGCTGGCCGTGCAGGCGCCTACCGCCCAGGCCCATGCCGCACGCCCGGATGCCAGCGAAGAGCCACAGAACGCGGTGCTGGCCTGCAAGAAAATCCTTCACACCTTCGGCATCAAGCCGCGGGCCTGGCGTGCCGGCCTGCCGGCCCTACTGGACCGGTTCTACCGTCATGTCTGATTCCCCAATCCTGATCACCGGCGGTGCCGGCTTCATTGGCTCGCACCTGTGCGATGCATTGCTGGATAAAGGCTATGCGGTACGCATTGTCGATGACCTGTCCACGGGCAAGCGCAACAACTTGCAACTGCAGCACCCCCGGCTCGAACTGATCGAGGGTGATATTGCTGATGCCGCACTTGTTCAGCGGGCGGTTGAAGGTTGCCAGGCGGTTGTGCACCTGGCTGCTGTGGCCTCGGTCCAGGCCTCGGTGGACGACCCGGTGCGCACGCACCAAAGCAACTTCATCGGCACCCTCAATGTGTGCGAGGCCATGCGAGTGCACGGCGTGCGCCGCGTGCTGTTCGCTTCCAGTGCTGCGGTGTACGGCAACAACGGCGAAGGCCAGGCAATTGCCGAGGATACCCCGAAGGCACCGCTGACACCCTATGCGGTCGACAAGCTGGCCAGCGAGCAGTACCTGGACTTCTACCGTCGCCAGCACGGCCTGGAGCCGGTGGTGTTCCGTTTCTTCAATATTTTCGGCCCGCGGCAAGACCCGTCCTCGCCCTATTCCGGCGTTATCAGCATTTTCAGCGAACGTGCGTTGCAGGGGTTGCCGATCACGGTGTTCGGCGATGGCGAGCAGACCCGTGACTTCCTCTATGTCGGCGACCTGGTGCGGGTGATGGTGCAGGCGCTTGAGCAAGCGCAGGTAGGGGAGGGCGCAGTGAACATCGGCCTGAACCAGGCGACTTCACTGAACCAGCTGCTGGCTGCGTTGCAGCAGGTGATAGGCAGCTTGCCGGCCATCAGCCATGCCGCGCCGCGTGCGGGTGACATTCGCCATTCCCGGGCGGATAACCAGCGCTTGCTGGCACGCTTCGAATTCCCCCAGGCCACTTCACTGACCGAAGGGTTGGCACAGCTGTTGAGCAATCCCGCTACATCTCGGTAGAAATAGGGGCTGCAATGAAACGGGGCCGCGATGCGGCCCCGGTAACGGGTTCGATCAGAACTTGTAGCCTAGGCCCACCATGTACACCCATGGGTCCACGTCCACATTGACCTTGGTCTTGCTGTAGCCCAATGCGCTTGGGCCGTTGACGCTCGCCTTGGTGTCGATGTCCACGTACCACACGGCGGCGTTGACCAGCAGGTTGTCGGTGAGCATGTAGTCCATGCCCAGCTGGCCGGCGAAGCCAATGGAGTCTTGCAGTTTCAGGTTGCTGAAGCCCTGTTGTTTACGGTTGCTGCTCAGGTCTTCGTCGAAGAACAGGGTGTAGTTGATACCCACGCCAGCGTAGGGCTGGAACTTCGACGCGGCATCCATCGGGTAGTACTGCAGCGACAGGGTCGGTGGCAGTTGCTTGATGTCTGCCAGTTTGCCGTCCAGGCCGCCACCCAGGCCTTTAACGCCCACGGTGTGCTGGAACGGGGTTGCAGCCAGCAACTCCAGGCCGACGTGGTCGGTGAGCATGTAGGCAAATGCCAGGCCCAGTTGAGTGTCGCTGTCCAGGGTCGCCTTGGTACCCGAAACCTTGTTGCCATCAAACTTCAGGTCGCTGCTGCTTTCATTGGGTGCGGTGGTGATGGCACCGGCACGGATGATGAAATCACCCGGTTGATAGGCGTGGGCGGCAGGGGCGGCGAGTGCCAGGGCCACGAGTGAGGCACCGAGCAAGGACTTGTTCATGGAAGCTCCCAGAGGACGTTAATAATCATGTAGTCCAATGGTACGGATGCAACTAAACAGAAAGTTTGACCCAGCTCAACGAAGCGTCTTCACCCCCTGCAAACGGCGTTTACTTGAGGTCATAGGCGTAAATTTTTTCGGCTTCCATCTGGTAACCCGCATCGGCAAGTTCACTGCTGGTGGCTTTTACCTGCATTCGGCCCTCGATCCAGTAGGGCTGATAAAGGTCCTCCACCCGCACGCCCATCTCGCTGAAGATATGCACGATCTGGTTCGAAGGCGGCGGCGGCACATGGATGCACGCGCCGTAATACGGAACCAGCAGAAACTCGGTGGTGCGGCCTTCCTCGCTCACTTCCAGCGGCACAATGTACCCGGGCAATTTGACCTGCTGCCCGTCCAGGCTCTGCACCACAGGGGCATCCGGCGCTTGCTGGCGGGCAGCGGGGGCCGACTCGGCAGAAAGCGCATTGCTGAGCTGCGACATGTCGTGCAGCGGGGCGAGCTGCGGCGGGATGACCGGGGCGCCCTCGGGAATCAGGGCAGGCCAGTCGAGCTCCTTGGGCTCGGCGGCCCATGCTGGCACCGCGGCGAGCATCAGCAGGGCCAGTAACCAGCGCAGTGCCGGCTTTTTCGCGGGCAAGCCCACACTGCTGTCAAGTAGCTGTCTGATCATTGAACACGCACTCAAAGGTGGATCGACAAACCATCGGCCAACGACTGCCGATACGCTCGCCACGCCGGTACGCTACCCATCAGCAACGCCGCGCCAAGGATGATAGCCAGCAACGTCCACTCGTGGGGGCTCGGCAGCGCCAACGGCAGGAACAAGCCGTAGTTGGCCTGCACATACCCTTGCGCCAGCGCTATGCCCGCATACAGCAAGCCCAGCCCGGCGACGATGCCGACACCTGCCAGCGCCAGCGCCTCCAGTATCAGCAGCCCTGCAATATGCCACGGCCTGGCGCCTACCGAACGCAAGATCGCCATCTCCCGTCGCCGCTCATTGAGGCTGGTCAGAATCGCCGTGAGCATGCCGATCAAACCGGTCAGCACCACGAACAGCGACACAACAAACAGGGCCTGCTCAGCGGTGCCCATCAGGCTCCACAGTTCCTGCAGGGCCACCCCAGGCAAGATCGCCAGCAGCGGCTCGCTGCGGTACTCGTTGATTTCACGCTGCAGGCTGAAGGTGGCGATCTTGCTGTTGAGCCCCAGCATGAAGGCGGTAATGGCGGTTGGCTGCAGGTCCATGGTGCGCGCCTGCTCAGCACTGATGCGCCCCGCCCCCCGGGCTGGCACCCCGTTGTGCCAGTCAATGTGGATGGCTTCCATGCCGCCCAGGCTGATATGCAGGGTGCGGTCTACCGGGGTGCCAGTGCGTTTGAGCACACCGACCACGGTAAACGGCTTGTCGTCGTGTTTCACCAGGCTGATGGCTGCCACCCCGTGGGCCAACACCAGCTTGTCGCCCAACGTGTAGTGCAGGGCTTCGGCCACTTCTGCCCCAAGCACCACCTCGAACGGGTCGGTGGCAAAGGCGCGGCCCTGGCTCAGCTCCAGGTGCTGACGCCGGCCATACTGGTAACGCTCGAAGTACTCGCCGGTGGTCCCCATCACCCGATAACCGCGGTGCGAGTCGCCCAGCGAGATGGGGATGGCCCATTTCACCCGCGGGTCCTTGGCGTAGTGTTCGTAGCTGTCCCACCGAATGTTGTTGGTGGCGTTGCCGATGCGAAACACGGAATACAGCAGCAGGTTGACCGAGCCGGAACGTGCGCCGACGATCAGGTCGGTGCCGCTGATGGTACTGGCGAAGCTGGCGCGGGCTTCGGTGCGCACGCGTTCCACGGCCAACAGCAGGCAGACCGACAGGGCAATGGCAAACGCGGTGAGAAAGGCGGTAAAGCGCCGGTTGGCCAGGCTGGCCAGAGCAAGGCGAAACAGGTACATCAGACCTCCCGGGGCTTGGCGGCGCGGTTGAGTTCGGCCAGGGAAAGGTGGCGGTCGAACAGGGGCGCCAGGCTCTGGTCGTGGCTCACGAACAGCAGGCTGGCACCCGCCGCGCGGCACTCGGCGAACAGCAGGCTGATGAACGCCTCGCGGGTATCGGCATCCAGGGCCGATGTCGGCTCGTCGGCGATCACCAGTTCGGGCTGGCCGATCAGCGCACGCGCAGCGGCAACCCGCTGCTGCTGGCCAATCGAAAGGCTGTCTGCGCGCCGGGCCTGCAATGCACTGTCATCCAGGCCCAGGTGGGCCAGCAAGGTTTGCGCCGCTTGGGCGACACTGCCGTGGCGCTGCTCGGCCCGCGTCTTGCGGCTGGCCGAGAAGCGGCACGGCAGTTCGACGTTTTCCCGTACCGACAGAAACGGCAGCAGGTTGAACTGCTGGAAGATATAGCCGGTGTGGTCCACCCGGAAGCGATCCCGGGCGCCTTGCCCCAGGCCGGCCAGGTCCTGACCCAGCAACCGAATGTGGCCCCGCTCGGGCACGGTCACGCCGCCAAGCAACCCCAGCAACGTGGTTTTGCCACTGCCGCTGGGGCCTTTGAGAAACACGGCCTCACCGGCATCCAGCTGGAATGCCGGCACATCCAGCAGCGGCGCCTGGCCAGGCCAGGCGAACACCAGGTCTTGCAGTTGTATCAGCGGCTGGCCCATTCAGAACGTAACCACGGCCTTGGCCGGTGTGGTTTCCAGCCCTTTCTGGCCGTTGGGGCCGATCAGTTGCACGTTGATTTTCTGGGTGGCCGGGAACGCCTTGAACAGCGGTGCCAGGTCTACTTGTGCGAGCTTGCCCGGGTTGCTGCAGGTGAGCTGGTAATGGGCGCCGATATCACTGTGCTGGTGGCTATGTTCATGGGCGTCACCGTCGTTGTCAGCCTTGGCGGCATCGCCGAACAAAGGGCTTTCCAGCGCTTGCTGGTCTTCCTTGCAGCCGGCGGCGGCAGCAAGGCCGAACAGCGTGAGGGGTTGTTCGAGCTGTTTGCGCACCGCCGCCACCTTGGCCTTGTCGGCATCGGTGCTGGCGGCGTGCTCGAAGCCCACCAGGTTCATCGCCGGGCTGTCCAGTTCCAGCTCCAGGCTGTTGCCATCGAGTACGGCGTTGAGCTTGGCCACCCCGTGTTCATGGGCGCCGAGTGTGCCATGGGCATGGTCGTGATCATGGTCATCGTCATCATGGGCGTGGGCCACGGCCAGTGGCAGCAAGGCGAAGGGCAGGGCGAGCAGCAGACGACGCATGGAATGCTCCAGAACAGGTTATGGATGTTGCGGTTATGTTATAACAAATTATCCGGCGGCTGCCAGCCTGTGTGGCGCAGGTTTCATGTTGCGGTAGCATGCAACGCATCAACCCGCTTCAAGGAATGCACTGTGAGAATACGTGGACAGATTGGCCAATGGCCTGTGGACCTGACAATCGAACTGGCCCCCGAAGAGTGGGCCCAGCTCGGCCGGCAGGCTGAGCCGCCGGTTGCCCCGCAGCTTGTCCAGCCCCCAGTCGCAGCGGCGCCCCGCCAGGACGACGGCCAGTGGGCTGCGGCCCGCGACGTGTTGCGCGTGGCGGGGCACATGAGCGGGCCGGAATTGCTCGACCGCCTGGAGGGCCTGGCCGGGAGCACTGCCGCAGGCAAGCGCCTGTTGGTGCGCTTGCGGCACTGCAGCGAGGTGAAGGTGGCAAGTGGCGAGGATGCGCCGGTGTATCACTGGGTAGGCTGAGAGGCCTCGAAGACAGGGGCCGGCTGGCGGCCCCGGAAAGGCTAGAACATGGCCGCCGACAGCTTGCGCCGGTAAACCCCCACCAGCGGGTGATCACTGCCCAGCAGCTCGAACACTTGCAGCAGGGCTTTTTGTGGCAGGCCGTTTTCGTAAGCGCGGTTACGCTGGAACAGCTTCAACAGGCCTTCCAGTGCAGCCTCGTACTGCTGGCGCGCCAGCTGCTGGATACTCAGCTGGTAGGCTGCCTCATCGTCTTCGGCGTTCTGCGCCAGCCGGCTTTTCAGGTCAGCCACTTCCGGCAGGCTCTCGGCCTGGCGCAGGAAGGTCAGTTGCGCCTTGGCACCGGCCAGTGCAGCCTTGTGTTCGTCACTTTTGACCGCATCCAGCACCACCTGGGCTTCACCCAGCTCCCCACGTTCGGCCAGGCAACGGGCGTAGAAGATCAGCGCTTCAGCGTTGCTGTTGTCCTCAGCCAGCAGTGCCTGCAACAGCGCCTCGGCTTCAGCGAAGCGGCTTTCGGCAAACAGCGCCTTGGCTTGTTCCAGCGGCGACGCAGCGGCCGGGGCGGGCATTTGCACATGGGGCTCAAGCAGGGCGCGGATTGCCGATTCAGGCTGGGCACCGGCAAAACCGTCCACCGGCTGGCCGTCCTTGAACAGCACCACCGTGGGCAGGCTGCGGATACCGAACTGGGCCACGACCTGCTGTTCAACGTCGCAGTTGACCTTGGCCAGCAACAGCTCGCCCTGATAGCCCTCGGCGATTTTTGCCAGCAGCGGCATCAGGGCCTTGCAGGGCGCGCACCACTCGGCCCAGAAATCTACCAGCACGGGCTTATGGAAGGAGTTCTCGATCACCAGCTGCTGGAAGTTGGCATCGGTGACGTCGAAAATGTAGGGCGTGTCTTGGGTCATCGCGACTCTCACAAACGGGTGTATGGCACCACTATAAGGGGTCGCGGCTGGCGTGGTACAGGCTGACCCGGCGGAATTCGTGCGGTTCGGCCAGGTCTGGCAGGGTCAGGGCGTCCAGTACCCCCAGTTGCCGGTACAGCGGGTGGCTGAAGTCGCGCACCCTGGAGTCTGCCACCAGCGCCTGGCGGCCGCGGCCGAGAAAGGCATCCAGCAGCGGCAGGTTGGCGCGGTCGTACAGCACGTCGGCTACCAGAATGAGGTCGAAGCGGTCGTCTTCGGCAAAAAAATCGCTGCTGTAACCCAGCGTCACGCCATTGAGCGCCGCATTCGCCTGGCATGCCTGCAAGGCCAGCGGGTCGAGGTCGCAGGCCACAACCTCCAGCGCCCCCGCCCGCGCGGCCGCAATACCGGCAATGCCGGAGCCTGCGCCAAAATCCAGCACTCGCTTGCCCGCTACCCATTGCGGGTGCTCTGCCAGAAAGTGCGCCATGGCCAGGCCGCTGGCCCAGCAGAAGCTCCAGTACGGCGGCTCTTCCAGGATGCGCCGGGTTTCATCACTGCTGAAGGCCCGGTCCATGTTCTGCTCGTCGATCAGCCACAGCCGCAGGTCGCAGCCGGGCAGGTCGCTGACGACCAGGCGGGCTTCACCGATCAGCGCGCCAAGCGCCTGCGTCAGGGCCAGCGGCGCCACTCAAGGCGCCTTTTCGAAGCGCAGCGGGCCAGTGGCCTGGGTTTGCGCCTGGGCGATGGCCACTGGCGGCAGGTGCAGGATCAACTGGCCGGAGCGGCTGGCGCGACCGCGCAACTCTACACGTGCGCCGGCCGGGAAGGCTTCGGGGTTGAAACGCAAGTGGTAGGGCAGCGCCTGGCCAGTACCGGTCAGGTTGCTGCTGGCCAGCAGCCGTTGCGGGCGGTTGCGCTCGTCGATCACCAGCAGGGCGAGTTCAACCTCGGCCCCGGCCGGCACCTCCAGCAAGGTACCGCTCAACTCGCGCTGGTAGGCGGGCAGCGGGCCCAGCACTTCGGTAGGCTTGGCTTTGGCAACCGGCGCAGGCGCAGGCGGGGTGTCGGTCTTCGGCCTGTCGCTGCCACACGCGGCGAGCAGGGCGGCGCAGCACAGCACAACGAGTGCTCGGTGGTGCATGGAGGAGTCCTTAGCGGGCAGATTTCCCTTGGATGTTAACCCCTTTGGCTTGTCTTGCCAGTGCAATGCGCTACCATGGCCCTCCCTTTTTTTGTTGCCTGCCACCATGCACTGTCCCTTTTGCGGTGCCAACGACACCAAGGTCATCGATTCTCGCCTCGTTGCCGAGGGCGAGCAGGTGCGCCGCCGCCGCGAGTGCGTGGCCTGCGGCGAGCGCTTCACCACCTTCGAAACCGCCGAACTGGTGCTGCCCCGGCTGATCAAGCAGGACGGTACACGCCAGCCCTTCGACGAAGACAAGCTGCGCGCCGGCATGCAGCGGGCCCTGGAAAAGCGCCCGGTGAGCGTCGAGCGCCTGGAAGCTGCGCTGGCGCACATCAAGAGCCGGCTGCGCGCCACCGGTGAGCGTGAAGTGAAATCCCTGGTGGTGGGTGAACTGGTCATGGGCGAGCTGCGCAAACTCGATGAAGTGGCCTACATCCGCTTTGCCTCGGTTTACCGCCGCTTCCAGGACCTGGACGAGTTCCGTGAAGAAATCGACCGCCTGGCCCGTGAGCCAGCCAAAGAGTGAACATGCAAAGCCCCTCTGCCGCCCTTGATGCCCACTACATGGCTCGCGCGCTCGAACTGGCGCGCAAGGGCCTGTACAGCACCCACCCCAACCCCCGCGTGGGTTGCGTCATCGTGCGCGATGGCCAGGTGGTGGGCGAGGGCTGGCACGTGCGCGCCGGCGAGCCCCATGCCGAGGTGCACGCGCTGCGCCAGGCCGGGGAGCAGGCCCGGGGCGCCTGTGCCTACGTGACCCTCGAACCCTGTAGCCACCATGGGCGCACACCACCGTGCGCCGAAGCCCTGGTCAAGGCCGGCGTGGCGCGGGTAGTCGCAGCCATGCAGGACCCGAACCCGCAAGTGGCAGGGCGTGGCTTGCGGCGCCTGGCCGACGCCGGCATTGAAGTGGCCAGCGGTGTGCTTGAAGCCGAAGCGCGGGCGCTCAACCCGGGCTTTCTCAAGCGCATGGAGCACGGCATGCCGTTCGTTCGCGCCAAGCTGGCCATGAGCCTGGACGGGCGCACCGCCATGGCCAGCGGCGAGAGCCAGTGGATCACCGGCCCAGCTGCCCGCTCGGCCGTGCAGCGCCTGCGCGCCCGCTCCAGCGCGGTGCTGACCAGCGCGGCCAGCGTGCTGGCCGACAATGCGCGCATGACCGTGCGCGGTGACGAACTGGGCCTGGATGCCGACACCACTCAACTTGCCCTCAGCCGCCCCCCTCTGCGCGTGCTGGTCGATGGCCGCCTGCGCCTGCCGCTGGACGCGCCTTTTTTCCAGGCCGGCCCGGCCCTGGTGGTGACCGCTGTCGCAGATGACCCGCGCTATGCCGCTGCAGGCCATGAACTGCTCAGCCTGCCCGGCGACAATGCCCAGGTCGACCTGCCGGCGCTGCTGCACGCCCTGGCGGCCCGGGGCGTCAACGAAATCCTGCTGGAAGCCGGCGCCGGGCTGGTGGGGGCGTTTGCCCGGCACGGCCTGGTGGATGAGTACCAGCTGTTCGTCGCTGGCACCTTCCTCGGCTCCCTCGCCAGGCCGCTGCTGGAGTGGCCACTGAGCAGGATGAGCGAGGCGCCGCGGCTGAAAATCACCGACATGCGTGCAGTAGGCGATGACTGGCGCGTCACAGCCGTCCCGCTGCCGCCGCCCGGCGTATAATGCCCGGCTTGCCCCGCGCAAAGCGTTTTTGAGGAAGACCCATGTTCACCGGCATCATCGAATCCATCGGCACCCTACGCAGCCTCACCCCCAAGGGGGGCGACGTGCGTGTATACGTCGAAACCGGCAAGCTCGACCTGGCAGACGTCAAGCTGGGGGACAGCATTGCCGTCAATGGTGTGTGCCTGACGGCGGTCGAGCTGCCCGGCAACGGCTTCTGGGCCGACGTCAGCGTCGAAACCCTCAAGCGCACGGCCTTCATCGACCTGAAGAGTGGCAGCAAGGTCAACCTTGAAAAGGCCCTCACCCCTACCACCCGCCTGGGTGGGCACCTGGTCAGTGGCCACGTCGACGGGGTGGGCGAAATCATCTCGCGCAGCGATAACGCCCGCGCCATCCAGTTCCGTGTGCGCGCACCCAGGGAGCTGGCCAAGTACATCGCCCACAAGGGTTCGATCACCGTCGATGGCACCAGCCTCACGGTCAATGAGGTCGATGGCGCCGAATTCGAGCTGACCATCGTCCCGCACACCCTGTCCGAAACCATCATGGCCGACTACCGCGCAGGGCGTCGGGTAAACCTTGAGGTCGACCTGCTGGCCCGTTACCTGGAGCGTCTGCTGCTGGGCGACAAGGCTGCCGAACCGAGCAAGGGCAGTGGCATAACCGAAAGCTTCCTGGCCGCCAACGGCTTCTTGAAATCCTGATTGAGAAGGGGGTGCCAGTGGCGCTCAACAGCATCGAAGAACTGGTCGAAGACATCCGCCAGGGCAAAATGGTCATCCTCATGGACGACGAAGACCGCGAGAACGAAGGCGACATCATCATGGCAGCCGAGTGCTGCCTGCCCGAGCACATCAACTTCATGGCCAAGCATGCCCGCGGCCTGATCTGCATGCCGATGACCCGCGAGCGCTGCGAAACCCTGAAGCTGCCCCTGATGGCCCCGCGCAACGGCTCGGGCTTCGGCACCAAGTTCACAGTGTCCATCGAAGCGGCCGAGGGTGTCACCACCGGTATCTCCGCGGCCGACCGTGCACGTACCGTGCAAGCGGCAGCTGCCAAGGACGCCAAGGCCGAAGACATCGTCAGCCCCGGGCACATCTTCCCGCTGATGGCCCAGCCGGGCGGCACCTTGGCCCGCGCCGGCCACACCGAAGCGGCTTGCGACCTGGCGCGCATGGCCGGTTTCGAGCCCAGCGGCGTGATCTGCGAAGTGATGAACGACGACGGCACCATGTCGCGCCGCGCCGAGCTGGAAGTGTTCGCTGCCGAGCACGGCCTGAAAATCGGTACCATCGCCGACCTGATCCACTACCGCATGATCCACGAGCGCACCGTGCAGCGGGTGTCCGAACAGCCCGTGGAAAGCGAGCTGGGTGAATTCAACCTGGTCACCTACCGCGACGCGGTGGAAGGCGACGTGCACATGGCCCTCACCCTGGGCAGCATCTGCGCCGAAGAGCCGACCCTGGTGCGCGTGCACAACATGGACCCGCTGCGCGACCTGCTGCTGGTCAAGCAGCCGGGCCGCTGGAGCCTGCGCGCTGCCATGGCCGCCGTGGCCGAGGCCGGCAGCGGCGTGGTGTTGCTGCTGGGCCACCCGCTGGACGGCGATGTACTGCTGGCGCATATCCGCGAAAGCGCGGGCGATGCCCCGGCCAAGGCGCCCACTACCTACAGCACCGTCGGCGCCGGCTCGCAGATCCTGCGGGACCTTGGCGTACGCAAGATGCGCCTGATGAGTTCGCCGATGAAGTTCAACGCGATATCCGGATTCGACCTGGAAGTTGTAGAATACGTGCCCTCCGAGTGACTTGAGGCGGCATTGACGCCCTGCAGCTCGAGTCCATACCCCTGTCGAGGCCGCCAGCAAGCGGCCTCGCGTTTGAAGATGAGAATATCGGAATGAACCTGAAGACCATCGAAGGTACCTTCATCGCCCCCAAAGGTCGCTATGCTTTGGTGGTTGGCCGCTTCAACAGCCTCGTCGTCGAAAGCCTGGTGAGCGGTGCCGTTGACGCCCTGGTACGCCACGGTGTCAGCGAAAGCGACATCACCATCATCCGTGCCCCGGGTGCTTTCGAGATCCCGCTGGTGGCACAGAAGGTCGCCCAGCAAGGTGCCTATGACGCGATCATCGCCCTGGGTGCAGTGATCCGTGGTGGTACCCCGCACTTCGAATACGTAGCGGGCGAATGCACCAAGGGCCTGGCCCAGGTGTCCATGGAGTTCGGCGTACCGGTGGCATTCGGCGTACTGACCGTCGATTCCATCGAACAGGCCATCGAGCGCTCCGGCACCAAGGCCGGCAACAAGGGTGCCGAAGCCGCCCTGTCCGCTCTGGAAATGGTCAGCCTGCTGGCGCAGTTGGAGGCCAAGTGATTAGCGACGAAAGCGATCGTTTCAACCCGCGCGATCCTAAACCTGCGGATGCCGGCAAGCCGTCGAAGAGTGCCAAGCGTCGTGAAGCGCGCAAGCTTGCGACCCAGGCGCTGTACCAGTGGCACATGGCAAAGCATTCGCTGAACGAGATCGAGGCGCAGTTCCGGGTCGATAACGATTTCACCGATGTCGACGGCGCCTATTTCCGCGAGATCCTGCATGGGGTGCCGGCAAGCAAGGACGAGATCGACAACGCGCTGGTGCCGTGCATGGCCATTGCACTGGATGAACTGGACCCGGTTGAACTGGCCGTGTTGCGCCTGTCCACCTGGGAGCTGATCAAGCGCGTCGACGTACCGTATCGCGTGGTGATCAACGAAGGTGTGGAACTGGCGAAAGTGTTCGGGGCCACCGACGGCCACAAGTTCGTCAACGGCGTGCTGGACAAGCTGGCACCTGTGCTGCGTGAAGCTGAAGTCAAGGCTAACAAGCGCTGACCCCGGCGCTGGCTGCCATGGGTGAGTTCGAGCTGATCAACCACTACTTTGCCTCTGCGGCGTGTGCGCAAGGGGGTGAGGGGGTGGTGCTGGGGATCGGCGACGACTGCGCCCTGCTCAGCCTGCCACCCGGCGAGCAGCTGGCCGTGTCCACCGACACGCTGGTGGCTGGGGTGCATTTTCCCGACGCCTGCGACCCTGGCCTGCTTGGCCAGCGCTCGCTGGCCGTGGCAGCCAGTGACCTGGCCGCCATGGGCGCCACCGCCATCGGCTTCACCCTGGCGCTGACACTGCCCGAGGTCGGCCCGGCCTGGCTGCAGGCTTACGCCAATGGCCTCAGCCGCATGGCCCACCGCTGCCGCATGAGCCTGGTGGGCGGCGACACCACCCGTGGCCCGTTGAGCATCACTATCACCGTTTTTGGCCGTGTGCCCGCCGGGCAGGCACTGCGCCGCAGTGGTGCGCGCCCTGGCGACGTGCTGTGTGTCGGCGGCCCGCTGGGCAACGCGGCTGGCGCACTGCCGCTGGTACTGGGCCAGCGCCAGGCGCCTGCCGAGCAGGCCGAGCCGCTGCTCAATCACTACTGGGCCCCGATGCCACAGCTCACCCTGGGGCAATGGCTGCGTGGCTCTGCCACGGCGGCGCTGGACATCTCCGACGGGCTGCTCGCCGATTGCGGGCACATCGCCAAGGCCTCGGGCGTGGCGCTGCAGGTGAACCTGGCCCAGGTGCCAGTGTCTCCTGCTTTGCAGGCATTTCTCGGGCATGACGCTGCGTTGCAGGCGGCGCTCACCGGGGGTGACGACTACGTGCTGGCCTTCACACTGCCGCCCGAGGCCCTGGCGCCGCTGGCCAGCCTGGGCTTTATCGAAGTGCATGTGATTGGCCGCGTACTGGAAGGGCAGGGCGTTACCTTGCTCGACCGCGACGGCCAGGACATCACCCCCGTGCAGCGGGGCTACCAACATTTTAGGGAGACACCGTGACCGACCACCCCAATCAGGTGCCTGCGGAGTTCGTTCCGCCTTCGGTCTGGCGCAACCCGTGGCACTTCATCGCCTTTGGTTTTGGTTCGGGCACTTTGCCCAAGGCCCCGGGTACCTGGGGCTCGCTGGTAGCAATACCGTTCATCCCGCTGTGGCAGATGCTGCCAGACTGGGGTTACTGGTTGCTGCTGGGCGTGAGCATGTTGTTCGGCATCTGGCTGTGCGGCAAAGTGGCCACCGACTTGCGTGTGCACGATCACGAAGGCATTGTCTGGGACGAGATCGTCGGCATGTGGATCACCCTCTGGCTGGTGCCGGACGGGTGGCAATGGTTGCTGGCGGGCTTCCTGATGTTCCGTTTCTTCGACATCCTCAAGCCCTGGCCCATTCGCTGGATCGATCGCCACGTGCACGGCGGTGTGGGCATCATGCTGGACGATATCCTGGCAGGCGTATTCGCCTGGCTGGGCATGCAGGTGCTGGTTTGGGCGGTTGCCTGACACAGGGAGCGTAGGGATGGCCGTGAGGGCTGTGTTGCTGGCAGTGCTGCTGAGTATTTGCCCTTGGGTGGCGGCTGGTGAACGCCTGCCCCAGCAAGTGCGCCTGGCCAGCGAAGAATGGCTGGACTACACCAATGCTGATGGCAGCGGGCTCGCCTGGGACATGATGCGCAAGGTATTCGAACCGGCCGGCGTCAAGGTGGTGGTGCAGAGTGCCCCCTATAGCCGGGCCATCGGCCTGGTCAAACGCGGCGAGGCCGATGCCTGGGTGGGGTCATACAAGGAAGAGGGCGAAGACAACCTCTACCCGCGCTGGCACTACGACATGGACCATATCTACGCCTTGGGGCTGGCCAGCAAGCCAGCCCCCACCTTGGCAAACATCGGTGACTATCGCCTGGCATGGGTACGCGGCTACGACTTTGGCAAGTACTTGCCGCGGGTTGGTGATTTCCGTGAAATCCAGCGCCGCGAAGGTATCTTGCCGATGCTTGAGCACGACCGGGTGGACTTCTACATAGACGCGCGTACCGAAGTCGACTATGTGTTGGGGCAAAGTTCGCGGCCCGAACATTTTCGCCGTACCCACGTGGCCGAATTGCCGCTGTACCTGGCCTTTGCCCGTAACGACCAGGGCAGGGCCTTGCGCGACCTGTTCGACAAACGCATGGGCGAACTGGTACGCAGCGGTGAGCTGAAGGCCATTTTCGAGCACTGGAAGCAGCCGTACCCGTTCGGGGCAGGCAGCGCCCCTCAGTGATCGCCTGCGGGCAGCGGTATATCGAGTTTTTCGATATCAACCGCCCGTATTCAGCCAGCGCACAGTCGCCGACCTGCTGATACAATCGGCCCACGAGAAATCACCTACTTATGCCAGGAGCACAACGTGCCCGTCGTCTTTGTTGCCGCCTCTAAACTCCCGACCCCCTTTGCGACCTTCACCATGCATGGCTTTCTCGATGAAGCCACGGGCCGTGAGCACGTGGTGCTCAGCCTGGGTGACATCGCGGACGGGCAGCCGGTGTTGGGGCGTCTGCACTCCGAATGCCTGACCGGGGATGCCCTGTTCAGCCAGCGTTGTGACTGTGGGTCGCAGCTTGAAGCTGCCTTGCAGGCCATCGCCCGCGAGGGGCGCGGCGTGCTGCTGTACCTGCGTCAGGAAGGCCGTGGCATCGGCCTGCTGAACAAGATCCGCGCCTATGAACTGCAGGACGGCGGTGCCGATACCGTCGAAGCCAACGAGCGCCTGGGCTTTGCCGCCGACCAGCGCGATTACGGCATCTGCCTGCCGATGCTCGAGCACCTCGGGGTGAAGTCGCTGCGCCTGATGACCAACAACCCGCGCAAGGTCAAAGCCCTCACCGACATGAACATCATGGTTGCAGAGCGCGTGCCGCTGCACACTGGCCACAACCCGCACAACCGCTACTACCTGGCAACCAAGGCCGGCAAGCTGGGCCATATGCTGGGCAATGAGCACCAGGGCGAGGTGCCCCAGGCGTGACCCGCGCCCAGGTCAAACGGCGCCTGGCGCTGGCCTGGTGGCAATACCTGGCGGTCGGCCTGGTGCCGTTGCCTGTCATGGCCTGGGCCTTCGGCGGGGGCGATGCGCTGATTCCGGTGCTGGCCATGCCGCTGTTCATCGCTGGCGCGGCCACCATGTTCCTCAGCCTGCCGCGCTTCGGTGCCTACAAGCTGGCCCTTGTCGCCACTTCCAAGGCATTGGGCACCAGCGCAGAGCCTGCTGCCTGGATCGAGCTGGCACGGGCCCGGCGCATGGCCATGTTGTACGCGTGCTTCCCGGCCTGGGTCGGGGCGCTGTCGGTACTGGTAGGCCTTGAGACGGTACCGCGCCTGCTGCTGGCGTTGTCGACGCTGGTGCTGTTGTACCTCTATCGCATCCCACGCCAGCTCGGCTGATGCGCCTGCTGCTCGGGTTGCTGGCGCTGCTGGCATCCACCGCCATGGCGGCGGCGCCGCTGCGGGTCGTCAGCCTGGCGCCTTCCATGACCGAAATCATGCTCGAACTGCACGCTGGTGACCTGTTGGTGGGTGTGCTCGACGGTGGCGAGCGGCCTGGCGCGCTGGCGGCGCTGCCCTCGGTTGGGCGCCAGGGCCAGTTGAATATAGAGCGCCTGGTCGGCTTGCAGCCAGACTTGCTGCTGCTGTGGCCGGGCAGTATTGGCCCCGCCCAGCGCGATCAGCTAAAGCGCCTGGGCATTGCGACCTTCAGTGCCGAACCTCGTACTGTCGACCAACTGATCGGGCAGATCGAGGCCATTGGCCAACAGGTGGGGCGTGGCGAGGAGGGCCGCCGGTACGCACAGGCACTGCGTCAACGGCTGCAGCAGCTGCGTCAGCAATACCAGCGGCGTGAGCCGTTGCAGGTGTTCTACCAGGTATGGGACCGACCGCTGTATACCCTCGGTGGCCGCCAGGTGGTCAGCGACGCCCTGGCCGTGTGCGGGGCACGCAATGTGTTCGCCGACCTGAGCTTGCCGGCACCGCAGGTCAGCGTTGAGGCGGTGCTGGCGCGCAACCCCCAGGTGATTGTGGCCGGGGACCAGGCCCAGTTGGCCGGCTGGAAGCGCTGGCCGCAGCTGCGTGCGGTAGCCGATCAGCGCCTGCTGGTCGTGCCCGACAAAGGGCTGGAGCGGCCCAGCGGGCAAATGATCGAGGCCACAGCCCGCCTATGTGCGCTGCTGGCGGCTAAAGCGCCGGCGTCCAGGTAACGCTGAACAGCAGGGTGCGGCCTTCCTCGCGGTAAGTCGGGTTGGTACCTTCATAACTGTAGCGTGCCCGGCCGTACGAGCGGCCCAGCAGGTTGTCCACCTTGGTCTCCAGCTTCAGCGCATCCGTGGCCGCCCAGCTGCCGCGTAACCCCAGCAGCCCATAGCCGCCGATGCGGTTACGGTTGCCCTCGTCGTCATAACTGCTGCTCACGGCCTGCCAGCTCGCGCCAACGTTGAAACGCCCCAGTTCCCTGTCCACATCCAGGCTCAACGTACGGCGAGCACGGCGGGCGAGGGTGTGGCCACTGTCGCGGTCACGTGGGTCGATCAGCGCCAAACCCAGCTGGCTATGCCAGGCGCCCCACTGCTGGGCCAGGGCCATTTCCAGGCCATTGATGCGTGCCGAGGCGACGTTGCGCGGTATCGAGCCCTCACCGAACACGATCGCATCGCGCAGGTCGGTGCGGTACAGCGAGGTTTCCAGCCGGCTGTCGTTCGTCAGCTGGCTGCGCCACTGCAGCTCGTAGCTGCGTGAGTGCTCAGGCTTCAGGCCAGGGTTGCTGTACTGCGGGTAGTACAGGTCGTTGAAGGTTGGGGCGCGGAAGCCCTCGCTGTACGACAGCAGCACATCGTTGCGCTGATCAAGCGGCAGGGTCAGGCTGCCGCTCCAGGTGGTCTGCCCGCCAAACTGCTGGTTGCGGTCGTGGCGGACGCCCAGCTCCGTGGCAAAACCTTCCCCCGCATACCTGTGCTGGATGAACACGGCGCGGTTCCAGCGGCTGTCCTGGGTGAAGTCGGTGCTGGCATGTACCCGGTCTTCGTACCAGTCTGCACCGGCCAGCAGGCTGTTGCGCTCGTCCAGCACCAGGTCATTCTGCCAGGTAACCTGGTCCCGGTAGGTATTGAACACGGAGCGTTCGCTGCTGAGCTTGTCGCGCTTGTCGTCGCGGTTTTCGCTGTGGGCCAGCTCCAGCCTGGAATGCCAGGCGTCGCTGAACTGGGCGTCCACATAGCTACCCAGGCTGCTCACGCTGAAGTCGGTGTAGGGTTGCTGGCCGCTGACCTCGAAGGTGTCCATGTCGAAGCGGCCATAGGGGTTGTCGTATTCGCTGCGGCCCCGGCTGTTCAGCAGGTTCAAGCCGGCTTCGAAGCGTTCGCCAAAGGTGTGGCTCAGGCTGAAGTTGAGCGCTTTGTTGCGGTAGGCATCGTGGTCGCTGTCGCTGGCAAACGATGGGCCGGTCGCATCGATACCGGCGGTTTCATCCAGGCTGGCGCCAAGGTTGAAGCGTGTGGCTCCGTCGCCACCAGCCAGGCCAAGGCTGCGCTGGAACGTCTGGTGGCTGCCGGCTGCCAGGCGCAGGCGTGGCTGCAAACCGGCACCATTGCTGCGCCGGGTGAAGATCTGGATAACCCCGCCAATGGCATCGCTGCCGTAAATCGCCGAACGAGAACCGCGCAGTACCTCGACCCGCTCGATCTGGTCCACATTCAAAAACTGCAGGCCGCTGTCACCGGAGGTAGCGTTGGCGATACGCACGCCATCGACCAGCACCAGGCTTTGTGCTGTCTTGGTGCCGCGGATAAAAATACCAGGCAGGCTGCCACGACCACCGGTGGGTGCCACTTGCACGCCAGGTACGCGGGTGAGCAGGTCGGTGATGCTGGTGGGTTGCAGGCGGTCGATGTCGGTGCGGGTGAACACGGTATTGGCCGCGCTGGTGGCAGTGCGCGATTCCACCTGGCGGCTGGCGCTGATCAGCACATCGGGCAGCTTGAGGGCATCATCACGCTCAGCCGCCAGTAGTGGCACCGGCAGGCACAGCAGGGTCGCGATGAGGGTTGGGAGTTTCATTGGCTTTACCCTGGCAACCGCCGGCTTGCCGGCGATCGGGCCGCAAAGCGGCCCTGGAAATCAAAGGCCGAGCTTGCCCATGCGGGCTCTCACCGAAGCCTCTATCCCCGCCGCATCAAGCCCGCACTCGGCCAGCATCTGCGCAGGCTTGGCGTGCTCCACATACAGGTCTGGCAAGCCCAGGTGCAGCAACGGCCTGGTCACCGCCTGGCTGGCGAGGAACTCACCCACCGCAGCCCCTGCGCCGCCCATGATGGCGTTTTCTTCGAGGGTCACCAGCAGTTCATGGCTATCGGCCAACTGCAGCACCAGCGCTTCATCCAGCGGCTTCACGAAACGCATGTCGACCACGGTGGCGTCGAGCTGTTCAGCCACCTGCAGCGCTGGCGCCAGTTGCACGCCGAACACCAGCAGGGCCACCTTGCTACCTTGGCGGCGCACCACGCCCTTGCCGATTTCCAACGGTTCCAGGTCGTCGCTGATCGGCGCGTTCGGGCCGGTACCGCGCGGGTAGCGCACAGCGGCCGGGCCGTTGAACAGGTGGCCGGTGCTGAGCATCTTGCGCAACTCGTTTTCGTCGCTGGGGGTCATCACCAGCATGCCCGGGATACAGCGCAGGTACGACAAATCGTAGCTGCCGGCGTGGGTCGGCCCGTCTTCGCCCACCAGGCCAGCACGGTCGATGGCGAACAGCACGTCCAGGTTCTGCACGGCCACATCATGGATCAACTGGTCGTAGGCACGCTGCAGGAAGGTGGAGTAGATCGCCACCACCGGCTTGCTGCCCTCGCAGGCCATGCCGGCCGCCAGGGTAACCGCGTGCTGTTCGGCGATGGCCACATCGAAATAGCGCTCGGGGTAGCGTTCGCTGAAGGCCACCAGGTCGGAGCCTTCCTTCATGGCCGGGGTGATACCCACAAGGCGGTTGTCGGCAGCCGCCATGTCGCACAGCCACTGGCCAAACACGGCAGAATACTTGGGGCCGCTGGCCTGCTTGGGCGCAGCGGGTTTGTCCGCTGGCTCAAGCTTGGTAATGGCGTGGTAGCCGATGGGGTCGATTTCAGCCGGGGCGAAACCCTTGCCCTTCTTTGTCACCACATGCAGGAACTGCGGGCCCTTCAGGTCCCGCATGTTGCGCAAGGTGGCGATCATGGTGGGTAGGTCGTGGCCGTCGATGGGGCCGATGTAGTTCCAGCCGAGCTCCTCGAAGAGGGTGCCGGGCACCAGCATGCCTTTGGCATATTCTTCGGTGCGGCGGGCGATTTCCCAGGCACCGGGCAGGCGCGACAGCACTTTCTTGCTGCCCTCGCGCATGCTCGCGTAGGTACGGCTGGAGAGGATCTTGGCCAGGTAATTGGACAGCCCGCCGACGTTGCGCGAGATCGACATGTCGTTGTCGTTGAGGATCACCAGCATGTCGGCGTTGACTTCCTGGGCGTGGTTCAACGCTTCGAAGGCCATGCCTGCGGTGAGCGCACCATCGCCGATTACGGCAATCGACTTGCGCCCACTGTTTTGCAGGCGGGCAGCAATGGCCATGCCCAGCGCGGCACTGATGGACGTGCTGGAATGGCCGACGCCAAAGGTGTCGTACTCGCTTTCGCTGCGGCGCGGGAAGGCGGCCACGCCGTCCTTCTGGCGCAGGCTGAGCATGCGCTTGCGGCGCCCGGTGAGGATCTTGTGCGGGTACGCCTGGTGGCCCACGTCCCACACCAGCCGGTCGTCCGGGGTATCGAAAACGTAGTGCAGGGCGATGGTCAGCTCGATCACGCCCAGGCCGGCACCGAAGTGCCCACCGGTCTGGCCCACGGTATACAGCAGCTCCTGGCGCAGCTCGTCGGCCAGGCTCTCCAGGTCGGCTTCGGCCAGGCGGCGCAGGCCGTCAGGCGTGTCAGCGCGGTCGAGCAGCGGCGTGACCGGGCGTTCGCGGGGGATCTCTTGAAACGTCGTGGGCATCAGGCGAGTCGTTATAGGTGTTAAGACGCGGCAGTTTACCCCATTGGAGGAAAAGCTGCCCATTCACACGGGTGTCGCAGGGGCCGCAGGGTCAGTTGCGGCGTTCGACGATATAGCGCGCCAGCTCACGCAGCGGCTGGGCTTTTTCATCGAACCCTTCCAGTGCGACCAGCGCCTGGTCGCGCAGTTCGATCGCATAGGCCTTGGCGGCCTCCAGGCCCAGCAGCGAGGGGTAGGTGGGCTTGTCACGGGCAATGTCTGCGCCCTGGCGTTTGCCCAGGGTGGCGGTATCGCTCTCGACATCGAGAATATCGTCCTGCACCTGGAACGCCAGGCCCACGGCCTGTGCGTACGCCTGCAACGCATCCAGTTGAGGTTGCTCGGCGCGGCCGCTGGCCAGGCCGCCCAGGCGCACACTGGCTTCGATCAGCGCACCGGTCTTGTGGCGGTGCATGAATTCCAGCGCCTGCTGGTCCAGCCTGATGCCCACCGAACCGAGGTCGATGGCTTGCCCGCCCACCATGCCGGCAGGGCCCGCCGCCTTGGCCAGGGCTTGAACCATGGCCAGGCGAATGCTGTCGGCCTGAGGGCTCAGGCGTGGGTCCAGCAGGGCATTGAATGCCAGGCTCTGCAGGCCGTCACCGGCAAGAATGGCACACGCTTCGTCGAAGGCTTTGTGGGTGGTCGGCTGGCCGCGGCGCAGGTCGTCGTCGTCCATGGCCGGCAGGTCGTCATGCACCAGTGAGTAGGCATGGATCAGCTCGACCGCACAGGCGGCGCCGTTGGCTTGCTCTGCCGGTGCACCCAGCGCCTCGCAGGCGGCGTAGGCCAGCAGCGGGCGCACCCGCTTGCCGCCGTTCATCACGCTGTAGCGCATGGCGGCATAGAGCCGTTGCAGCGGTTCGCTGGGGGCGACGAACAGCGGTTCGAGGGCGCTGTCGACGCGCGCCTGGCAGGTGGCCTGGTAGGCGCCGATCATGCCTCGGGCTCCACATCGAAGGGCTGGGCGGCCAGCTCGCCGTCGCGCTCCAGCAGAATCTGCACCTTTTGCTCGGCCTGGGCCAGGGCGCCCTGGCAATCACGGGTCAGGGCGATGCCCTGCTCGAAGGCGGCCAGTGAGTCTTCCAGCGACAACTCGCCGTTCTCCAGGCGCTCGACCAGTGCTTGCAGCTCGGCAAGGGATTGCTCGAAATCGAGGGAAGCTTTTTTACGGGCCATGGCGGCTGTCTCGGTGGCATTCTGAACGCCGCGACACTAGCAGAGCGGGCCGGGGGGAGCAAACTTGAGCGGCGAGGCCCCGCCTGCCCGTGCAGCTTGCAGGCAGGAGAAGCCGGCCAGGGTATGGCGGGTCAGGCGGTTTCGGCCACCCGCTGCAGCTGTGCTTCGCGGTAGCGCGCCAGCTCGTCGATGGTCAGCATCGGCAGCCCGTGCTGGCGCGCATACACGGCCACGTCTTCACCCCGTGCCATGCTGCCATCGGGGTTCATCAGCTCGCACAGCACGGCAGCGGGGCGCAGGCCTGCCAGGCGCGCCAGGTCCACCGAGCCTTCGGTATGGCCACGACGCACCAGCACCCCACCATTGCGTGCGCGCAGCGGGAACACATGCCCCGGGCTGACGATATGGCGCTGCGCGGCGGTGGAGGCCAGTGCAGCGGCAATGGTGGCGATGCGGTCCTGGGCGCTCACGCCAGTGGTGATGCCTTCTGCGGCTTCAATGGTTACCGTGAACCCGGTGCCGTGCCGGGCCTGGTTGTTCTGCACCATGGGCGGCAATTGCAGGTCATCGACGGTGGTTTCGTCCAGGCACAGGCAGACGATGCCGCTGCAATCGCGAATCATCATGGCCATGGTCTGCAACGAAATGTTCTCGGCGGCGGCGATGATGTCCGCTTCGTCCTCGCGGTCGTCATCATCGAGCAACAGCACAGGGCGGCCAGCCTGGAAGGCGGCGATGGCAGCACTGACGTTGGGGAAGTGCAAAGGGTGCAACGTAGACATGAAACGCTCCTCGTGAAGGGTCGATGAACGTCTCGGGGCGAACACAATGCGCGCGCAGGGGCGCCCGTTGATGGCCCCTGCCTGACGCCTTCTTTCATCCGGACTATGACCGTCGGCCCTGGGTTCTCACCAGGTCTGCTGACCCCCGGCATGGCCGGGGCGCTCGCGGGCTCATCTTTCGATTTACCGCCGGTGGGGACTTTCACCCCGCCCTGAAGACCGGCCCAGCATACCGTACCGGCCTACGGCTTTGGCAAGCCTGAATGGCGAGGGCCTGGGCTACCGGGGCAGTGGGCGGTTGCCGTGCATGCCGCCCATGCCCTGGATCACCCAGCCCAGCGAGGCGGGGAGCATGGGCCCATGCCCGAGCCCCTGGAAGCGCTCGAACTGCACCTGCAGGCCTGCAACGTTGCCAAGGTACTGCAGCAGTTCGCGGCTGCGTTGCTCCGCGTCATCACCCACGGGGCCTTGCGGGCTGCCAGGCTCGTCCGTACCGCGCATCAGCGCCAACTGTGGCCGGGCAGTGCCCAGGCGCTGTTGCACACCTTGGGCTTCATCGATGATGGCCCCGTCGTGCCACCACAATGAGGGGCTGGCGGCCGCGTAGACGCTGAACTCATGTGGCCGGGTGAACAGCGCGTGGAGCACGGCAAGGCCTCCGTAGGAGTGCCCCCACAGCGTCTGGCGCTGTGTGTCGATGGGCGCAACCTGCGCCACCATCGGCCGCATGCGGGTGCGCAGCAGGTCGAAAAACGCCTCAACGCCGCCGCTGGGTTGCCCGGTGAGCGGGTCTAGCTGGTCAGCCTGCCCAGCCAGCGCCGGGGTGTAGTCGTAGGTGCGGCTTGCCCGGTCGATGCGCTGGTCAGTCTGGTACCCCACCGCCACCAGCAGCGGTGCCTGGCCCTCGGCGAGCGTGGCCAGCTGGGCTTCGTCCAGTGCGCTGAGGGCGGCGTTGCCATCGAGCATCCACAGTACCGGGTAACCGGCAGCCGGCGCAGGGCGGTTAGGCGTGCCGACCCACAAGCGGTAGTGGCGCTTACCGTCGGCCGAGTCCAGGTCGAGCTGGCTGAAGCGGTAAGCCAGCCCGGGGCGGTGCAACAACGTGGTGTCCATCACTTGGTCGTGTTGGGGCTGGGCCGTGGCGCCGCAGGCGACGAAGGCCAGTGCGAGCGTCAGTGCCAGGATCAACTTGCTCATCGGGCGTCTCGTCAGGGGGCAGGGGTTAAAACGCCAGATGATAGACAGCCCCGCCAGCGCGTAAAGCGCCTTAACTTTCTAAACCGTCAGGTGCCATGGGCAGGGTCAGGTGCAGGTGCAGCCCGGGGTTGCCATTGCTGGCCCACAGCCGGCCACCCTGCAATTCGATGGCGCGGCGGGCGATGGCGAGGCCCAGGCCGAACCCTGTGCCACTGCCCGGCAGGCGTTGGTAAGGCGTGAAGATGCGCTCCAGCTCATGCTCGGGCACGCCCGTGCCCTGGTCACGCAGGCACAGGTGCCAGCTACCCCCTTCGCGCCAGCCGTCCAGGCTCACCCGGCCTGCGGGCGGGGAGTGGCGAATGGCATTGCGCATCAGGTTTTCCAGGGCCTGAGCCAGGCTGTCCAGATGGGCCTGGACAACGCAGTCGCTACCGAGCGAGCAGGGCAGGCGCTCCCGGCCCCAGCCACTTTCGAAGCAGATATCCTGGCACAGCGCCTCCCACACCGAAGCCATCAGCACAGGCTCGGTGGCCAGGCTGGGCTGTTCGGTATCCATCCAGGCCAGGTCGAGGGTGTTTTCCAGCAGCTTCTGCATATCGGCGACTTCGTAATCCAGGCGCTCGCGCAGCTGCGCTGCTGGCAGGCCGCTGTCATGGGCGATACGCAGGCGTGCCAGGGGCGTGCGCAGCTCGTGGGACAGGGTGCGCAGCAGCAGGCGCTGTTGCTCCAGGCTGTGGCGCAGGCGGGTGGCCATGTGGTCGAACGCCTGCGCCAGTTCGCCCAGTTCGTCGTGGCGGCCGTGCAAATGCAAACCGGGGCTCTCCAGGTCGTTGGCGCGCAGGGCATCGGCGCGGTCACGCAGGCGGTTCAATGGCGCCACAAGGTGCCTGTACAGCGCCAGGCCCAGCAGCAGCGCCAGCAGTGCCGGGGCAATACCGTGTGTGACCACGTGGGTCCAGGGGGTCAGCCCGGTGGGTAGCAGGCGCTCGGGCAGCTGCATCACCACCCGACCTTGCTCGGGGTGTTGCACGAAGGCGATGCTCACGTACGGCAGTTCATCCTGCAGGCGTCGGCTCATGGGCCAGGCCAGCTTGCGCATGAAGGTGAGGTGGCCGGCCTCGTCGGCGGTCAGCGGCGTGGTGCCCAGGCTTTGCAGGTGCGGGCCTACCACTGCAACCCAGGTGCCCTCGGTTGCCTGCACGTGCTGGCGCCAGGCTTCGACTGCAGGCGCTCCACCTGCCGCCAGGGCCTGTTCGGCCTGTTGGCCATAGCGCGCCAGGTACAGCTGGTCGGCCTCAGGCAGAAAGTAGCTGCCACGTTCAACACTCAGGCCCCACGTCCATATCAGCCAGGTCAGCAGCAGGCAGAAACTCACCTGCAGCAATGCCAGCTTCCATAGCAGCGGGTGACGGCGCATCACGCCTGCCCCTCTTCGACCAGCACGTAACCCTGGCCACGCACCGCCTGGATCTGCACATGCTGCACGTCGATGTCGGCGAGTTTGCGCCGCAGGTTGCACACGTGCACGTCAAGGCCCCGGTCCAGACGGGTATAGGCCCGGTGCAGCACGGTCTGGTACAAAAACGGTTTGCTCAGCGGCTCGCCGGCGTGGGCCTGAAGGGTCACCAGCAAGCGGAATTCGGACGGCGTCAGGCCGGCCGGTTTGCCGCCGTTCAGGACATCCTGGCGGTCCTGGTCCAGCTGCAAGTCGCCAAGGGTTGCAAGGCGCGCGGGTTCGCGGGCAAACGCCGCCCGGCGTAGCAGCGCGTCCACCCGCGCATCCAGCTCTGCCAGGCTGAAAGGCTTGGGCAGGTAATCATCGGCGCCCCGGGTAAACCCGGTGATGCGGTCCTGCTCTGCGCCCAGCGCCGACATCAGCATCACCGGGACGGCCTGGCGATGGCGCAGGGCGTCGAGCAGGGTCAGGCCATCGATGCCTGGCAGCATGATGTCCAGCAACACCAGGTCGAACGGTGCCTGGGCGATGGCGCCAAGGGCCTGCTCGGCACAGGCGCAGGCCTGCACGCGAAACCCGCGGTCGAGGAAGTGGCGGTCCAGGTCGTGGCGCAGGCAAGGGTCGTCTTCGACGAGCAGCAGGGAGGTGGGCACGGGCAGCCTTGAATGAGAATATCTATCAGTTGTGGATCATCCCACTGTCACCCCGGCAGGGGCAATGCCTGCGTGTGTTAAGAAGGTTAATCCTGCTGCACCCCTGATTTTGCTCCGGTATCGTTCGCAAAAAGCAACGTGTTTCGTTTGCGAATTATTTTTATTTGGGCGAAGGGTAGGTCATGAAGGGTTCAAACGGGGTGGGGCGTGTGCGTTGGGTAATGCTGGGGTTGATGGCGCCGTTTTCGTTGTCGGCACTGGCCGAAACGGTGGCGGTGCAGGCTTCGGCCGCAGACAGCACGCTTGATCTGCCGGCGCTGACCATCGAGGGCAACCGGCTCTACGACATGCTGCCATCGGAGCAGACTGGCGGTTACAGCGTGGACGCCGCCACGGTGGGGACCAAAACGCCGGCTGCGCTGAAAGACATCCCGCAATCGATCACCGTCTATACCCAGGATTACGTCAAGGATCGCCAGTTCGTGCACCTGGATGACCTGGCCAAGTACACCGCCGGCCTGCGCACGCTGACCAACGACAGCGGCCGCTCTTCCATCTATGCCCGTGGCTACGAATACAGCGAGTTCAACATCGACGGCCTGCCGGCGCCCATGGCCAGCATCTTCGGTACCGTACCGTCGCTGGTGGCCTTCGACCGTGTGGAAATCATGCGTGGCCCGGCGGGGCTGTTCAGCAGCACCAGCGAACTGGGCGGCATCGTCAACATGGTGCGCAAGCGCCCTACGGCCGAGTTCCAGGGCCATGTGGAAGGCCGCTACGGCAGCTGGGACACCAACCATGAAGAAATCGACCTGAGCGGGCCGCTGGACGATGCTGGCCGCGTGCGTGGCCGCCTGATTGCCTCACGCGACGACACCAATGGCGAGGTCGACTACAACGCCAACACCAGCAACAGTTACTACGGTGCGTTGGATGTGGACCTGGACGATGCCACCACCCTGTCGTTCGGGCTGATCCATGAGGTGAAGAACATCACCCCGCACAACGGCTACCCGGCGACACTGGCCGGCCAGGTGCCAGACTTCAGCCACTCCCGCTTCCTGGGGGCGGACTGGAACAGCTTCGACGGCAAGACCACCGACCTGGTCGCAGAACTGACCCACCGTTTCGACAATGGTGGTTATGGCCGTATCGCCGCCCGCGGCTCGCACCGCGATACCGATTACCTGTATGCCTTCACCGCCACCAATGCGGCCAATGGTGCCAACTCCGAACGCGCCAGCGCCCGGGATTTCACCCAGGACACCTACGCGCTGGACGCCAGCTACAGCCAGCCGTTCGAAACCTTCGGCCAGGTCAGTGAGTTCGTGGTGGGCAGCGACTACAAGAACTACGACACCGAGTACCTCAACGGCACCACCACCCTGGGGGCCATCAACGTCAATACCTACACGCCCAAGCGCTTCGCCAAGCCGTCGCCCAACTACAGCACCGAGACCGGGATGCAGGAAGAAGAATACGGCCTGTACTCGAAGGTGACCTTCCGCCCGGTCGAGCGCCTGGCGCTGATCGCCGGTGGCCGCTTCAGCTGGTACCGCGGCGACTTCTACACCACCACGCTCAAGACCGGCGCCACCACCAACGACAGCAAGCAGGTCGATGGCCATTTCACGCCTTACGGCGGGCTGGTCTACGACCTCACCGAGAACCACGCCCTGTACGCGAGCTACTCGCAGGTGTTCAAACCGCAGTCTGCCACTGATGGCAATGGCCGTGTATTGAAGCCGCGCGAGGGCGAACAGTATGAGTTCGGCTTGAAAAGCAGCTACTTCGGTGGCGACCTGAATACACGGTTCTCGGTATTCCGGCTGACGGATGAGAACCGCGCTACCACGGTGTACGACGCCGACGGCGTGGCTACCAATGACTCGGCGGCATCAGGCAAGACCCGGGTGAAGGGCGCCGAGGTGGAAGTAAGCGGCAAACTGACGCCGAACTGGGAATTGCTGGCCGGTTACACCTGGATGGAAACCGAAACGGTCAAGGGTGATGCCGAAACCACCTTCTTCATCATGCCGCGCAACCAGGCTTCGTTGTGGAGCAAATACACCCTCAGCGAGGGCCCGCTGACATGGCTGGCCATCGGCGGAGGCGTTTCGGCGATGAGCAACTTCCACTCGGAGAATGGCGGGGTTCGTATCAATGCACCGGGGTACGCTACCGTGGATGCCATGCTGTCGTACCCGGTGACCTCGAAGCTCACGGCCACGTTGAACGTGAACAACCTGTTCGACCGGGACTACCTGTCGCGGGTGGGGTCTACCTCGACGTTCAACTTCTACGGGCCGTCGCGCAGCATGATGGTGGGGGCGCGTTACGACTTCTGAGGGGGTGATGCGTTTTTGAATCGACCTCACGCAGCCGAAAAAAACACAATAAAAAGCCGGCTTGTGGCCGGCTTCTCGGGGACGCTTCCGGCTAATTTATGGTAAGCCGCAATCGCCTTAACAGGGTGGCCAGCAAAGGCCTGAAAAAGAAGGCAGATGCCCGTGTGGGGTATCGCCGAGCCCTCTGGGCCGCGGTTTGCACCGGGCGGGGCTGATGTGCGGCGTAGCATACAAGGCCCCAGCCATGATGCACAGCAAAAAATGGCACAGGGTGTGTCACCGCGGGCGTTGCTGGCGGAAGAACGCCCAGTGGAATACCCAGCCTAGAATCTCCAGCCCCTGGGCATGGCGTTGGGCGGGCGTGTAGCGCTCAACCGCGTAGTTGTTCCGGTCGTGGCTGTGCAGGTACAGGGTACCGTTCTGGCCAAGGCTGAGGTTGTGCACGCGCAAAGCCCCATTGAGCATCAAGGCATAGGTTTCGCCCTCGACAATCTGCGTCATGCCCATGTCGATTGCCAACGTCGCCTGCAGTGGAATCAGCGGCGCCATGTTGCCCGTGGGCATGGCCACGCACAGGGTGTTGTCGGGGTGTACCCCCAGCCCCTTCAAGGCATTGGCGGGCAGGCGCAAATGGCGGCCGGCTACCGGGCACAGCAGGCCACTGCGCAACTCATGGAAGGGCACATTCACCACCCGGCCGCGCTGCACCGACAACGGGATGGGCACCTGCGCAGGCGCAGGCCGCGGCGCGCAACTGCGCAAAATCGCATTGGGGTGCTTGATGCCCTCGCCGCTGCGCAGCCAGCGGCGGTGCACGCAGAACAGATCGGCAAGTTCGTCCAGGCGCGCCAGTGGCACGCCGCGGTTGAACCAGTTGTTGACATGCTGTGGGGTCACGCCGCACTGGGCAGCGAAATCGGAGGCTGTAAGCCCGCATTCATGAAGCAGGGCCCTGAGGCGGTCACCGGATGTGTTCATGGCGCGAGTGTAGCGGCGAGGTGCCAGCAAGGATATGAACAGCAGGTTGACAGGGCTTGTAAGAAATAAGCTCGTTTGTAGGGCCAGGACGTAAGACGTTGTAGGACCTGTTACCGGCTTCATTACACAGCGCGTGACGCGTTCAGCCGCCATAAAAAAACCCCGCCAAAGCGGGGTTTCTCATGCAAACGGTATCAGCCCTTGTAGGCAGCGACCGATTTGGTGATCGCAGCGCGGGCGGCGTCTGCGCCATCCCAGCCTTCGATCTTGACCCACTTGCCTTTCTCGAGATCTTTGTAGTTGGCAAAGAAGTGCTCGATCTGCTGGATCAGCAGGGCTGGCAGGTCGGTGTATTCCTTCACGTCCACGTACAGCTGCGACAGCTTGTCGTGTGGAACAGCAATAACCTTGGCGTCGCCGCCGCCATCGTCGGTCATGTTCAGCACGCCTACCGGGCGGGCACGGATGACCGAGCCTGGGGCTACCGGGTAAGGGGTGACCACCAGCACGTCCAGCGGGTCGCCGTCGTCAGCCAGGGTGTTGGGGATGAAACCGTAGTTGGCCGGGTAGAACATCGGGGTAGCCATGAAACGGTCGACGAACAGGGTATCGCTGTCCTTGTCGATTTCGTATTTGATCGGCGCGTGGTTGGCCGGGATCTCGATGGCGACGTAGATGTCGTTCGGCAGGTCTTTGCCCGCCGGAATCTTGCTGTAGCTCATTGGGCAGTGCCCCCGTGTTTGACCAAAAAAGTGGCGGCGATTATAGGCATATTATGCCTGCGCATGCCACGCCTGGCCTGATGCAGCGGGGCGTCAGGCGGGGTGCTCACGGTACGCGGGGTGCTCCGTCTGCAATTGGTTGAGCCGGGCCAGCGGGTTCTGGCGGTAGAACAGCGACAGCTGGTGGTAGACCTGTGGGTAGGCCTGGTACAGCAGGTCGGGCCCACTGAAGAAGTACTCGCTGGCCACTGCAAAGAATTCCGCGGGGTTTTCTGCCGCATAGGGGTCGATGGCGGTTTCGGCGTCGGGGTTGGCGTCCAGCTGCCGGTTGAGGTCGTCGTAGGCGTGTTGCATGGCGCTGGCCCAGTGCTCGATCGACATGTCGCTGTGCAGGGGCGGCAGGCCATTGGCGTCGCCGTTGAGCATGTCCAGCTTGTGCGCCAGCTCGTGGATGACCAGGTTGTAGGCTTCCCAGCCACCGCTGGCCAGTACCCCGCTCCAGGCCAGGATGATCGGGCCCTGCTGCCAGGCCTCGCCGCTGTGCTCGCCGTCCCAGGCATGCTCGATGCCACTGGCATCACGGTGGCGCTGGGGGCTCTTGAAGTCGTCGGGGTAGAGGATGATTTCGTGAAAGCCCTGGTACCAGTGCAGCTCGCCCAGGTGCAGCAACGGCAACTGGGCCTGGGCTGCCAGTACCAGGCGCTGCTGGTCGTCCAGCTCCACCCCCGGCAGGCATGTCAGGTGCTTGTCCAGCAGGAACAGAATGCAGGCTTCGCGCAGCCAGCGGTCTTCTTCGTCGCTGATACCGTCGAGCATTGGCAGGCGCTCGCGCACGGCCTGCCATTGCTGGGGCGTGATGGGGTAGCGCGCCAGGGTGCGCTTGCGCCGCCAGGCGCTGAATGACCACATGAACGTAACGCCTTGGCGGTCAGTGTGCCTTGGCCGTGCGGCCCAGGCGGGTGCGCAGCAGGCCCAGGATCATGGGCACCAGTGACAACACGATGATGCCCACCACCATCAGCGATAGGTGTTGCTTGATGAACGGCACGTTACCGAAGAAGTAACCCAGGGTGACCAGCCCACCCACCCACAGCAAGGTCCCGGCAATGCTGAACCCCAGGAAGCGGGGGTAGTGCATGTGAGCGATGCCGGCAACAAACGGGGCAAAAGTACGCAGGATGGGCAGGAAACGCGCCATGGTCACGGTCTTGCCGCCATGGCGTTCGTAGAAATCGTGGGTGCGCTGCAGGTAGTCGCGGCGGAAGATCTTGGAGTTGGGGTTGCTGAACAGACGCTCCCCGGCCGTTCGCCCGATGACGTAGTTGGTACTGTCGCCCAGGATAGCGGCGATCATCAGCAACCCGGCAAGCAGTACCGGGTCCATGCCGCCCCCCGCGGCGACGGCGCCGGCGATGAACAGCAGTGAGTCACCCGGCAGGAACGGCATGACCACCAGGCCGGTTTCGCAGAAAATCACGGCGAACAGAATGGCGTAGATCCAGGGGCCGTAATTGGTGACCAACAGGTCGAGGTACGCATCGAGATGCAGGATAAGGTCCAGCGGGTTGAAATCCATGTACAGCACCTGTGTTCTTGGTCGAAGGCTCGGTTACCTGGGAGAGGGGAAACATTTCTCACATGACAAGTAGGCCATTATACGGCGAAGTCAGGATCATGCCCGGGGAGTTTGTAGCGGCGGGTTACGACGGAAGTCGTCCTCGGCTGGCCTTGTCGCGAGCATACCCGCGCTAAGGCAACCGCAGGTCATTCCTGGCTGATGGGCAGGATGTAGTTGCGGAACTCGGTGTCCTCGCGAAACCCGATGGACTCGTAGGTCTTGTGCGCCACCTGGTTGTCGCTGCTGGTGGAAACCCGCATGCGCACGGCGTTGGTCTGGCGCGCCATCTTCTTCGCTTCGCGCATCAGGTGGTCAGCCACCAGCATGCGCCGGGAGTCTTCGGCCACATAGATGTCGTTGAGAATCCACACCCGCTTCAACGACAGTGACGAGAAGCTAGGATACAGCTGGCAGAAGCCCAGCAGCTTGGTGTCATCGTCATCGGGCAATGCAAGGTAGATCACCGACTCTTCGCGCGCCAGGCGCTTGCGCAGAAAGCTGCGCGAGCTGTCGGGGTGGGGCAGTTGGCCGTAGAACTCCCGGTATTTGACGAACATCGGGGTAAGCAGGTCGAGGTGATCCAGGGTTGCCTTGATGATGCGCATGTGCGGCCCTCAGCGTCCATGTGGAAAACAGTGCAACGCCAGCAGCGTCCAAGGCCATGCTGCCCAATGCCCGGGGCAAGTGCAATGTGCCCCGCATGACAGCTTGGTTAACCTTTGCCCAGCAGGAAGTTGCCCTTCTGGCTGGCCAGGTCGTCGCTTTCCAAGCTATGCACCTCGGCTTCGTCCTTCAGGTTCACGCCCGACAACTGGCGCCGGCAGGCTTCGCGCATCAGGTACAGCAGGCGGTGCGCTGCCATGCCGTAACTCAGCCCCTCCAGGCGTACGTTGGAGATGCAGTTGCGGTAGGCGTCGGTCAGGCCTACCCGGGGGGCGTAGGTAAAGTACAGCCCCAGGCTGTCGGGTGAGCTGAGCCCCGGGCGCTCACCGATCAGCATGACCGTCATGCGCGCGCCCAGCAATTCGCCCACTTCGTCGGCCACCGCTACCCGGCCTTGTTGCACCAGCACGACCGGCGCGCAGGCCCAGCCGTCGGCGCTGGCCTGCTCTTCGAAGCGGGCCAGAAACGGCAGGGTATGGCGATGCACGGCCAAGGCCGACAAACCGTCGGCCACCACGATCGCCAGGTCGACCCCGCCGGGGTTTTGCTGGGCGTGCTGGCGCAGGGTTGCCGCCGACTCGTCGTTCAGTCGCCGCCCCAGGTCGGGCCGCTGCAGGTACTGGTGGCGGTCGCTTGCCGCGCTGTGCAGCAGCAGGCTGTGGCGGCCACGCTCGCTCAGCTGGGCCGCCAGGCCGTCAGCATCGAATGGCAGGTGCACCGCATCGCGGGCCTGGGCATGGGCATACTGGAAATCCAGCTGCGCGCCGGTGGGCAGGCTGGTGCCAGCACGGCCCAGGGCAATGCGCGCCGGGGTGAGGTTGCGCAGGGCCAGCCAGGGGTTGTCGGCAGTAGGTGTGTGTTTGTTCATGGTCATCCCTATGCGAGCTGCGCCAATGCCTGGCGGAACGCCGGCGGCAGGTTGTCACCGAAACGCACCCGGCCGTCGGCCTGGGTGAAGATGCCGGTGCGGGCCAGCCACGCTTCGAACTCCGGCCCGGGTTTCAGGCCCAGGGTCTGGCGCGCGTACAGGGCATCATGGAACGAGGTGGTCTGGTAGTTGAGCATGATGTCGTCGGAGCCGGGGATGCCCATGATGAAGTTGATCCCGGCCACCCCCAGCAGCGTCAGCAGGGTGTCCATGTCGTCCTGGTCGGCTTCGGCATGGTTGGTGTAGCAGATGTCACAACCCATGGGCACGCCCAGCAACTTGCCGCAGAAGTGGTCTTCAAGGCCGGCACGGATGATCTGCTTGCCGTTGTACAGGTACTCCGGGCCGATGAAGCCGACCACGGTATTGACCAGGAACGGCTTGAAGTGGCGGGCGACGGCGTAGGCGCGGGTTTCACAGGTTTGCTGGTCCACACCATGGTGGGCGTTGGCCGACAGGGCGCTGCCCTGGCCAGTTTCGAAGTACATCAGGTTCTGGCCGAGGGTGCCGCGCTGCAGCGACAGGCCGGCTTCGTAGCCTTCCTGCAACACGTTGAGGTTGATGCCGAACCCGGCATTGGCTGCCTCGGTACCGGCGATGGACTGAAACACCAGGTCCAGCGGTACGCCACGGTTGACCGCCTCGATCGAAGTGGTGACGTGGGTGAGTACGCAGGCCTGGGTAGGGATGTCGTAGCGCTGGATGATGGCGTCGAGCATCTCCAGCAGTGCGCAGATGGAGGCGATGCTGTCGGTGGCCGGGTTGATGCCGATCATGGCATCGCCATTGCCGTACAGCAGGCCGTCGAGAATGCTCGCGGCAATGCCTGCCGGCTCGTCGGTGGGGTGGTTGGGCTGCAGCCGCGTCGACAGCCGCCCACGCAGGCCCATGGTGCCGCGAAAGCGCGTGACCACGCGAATTTTCTGGGCTACCAGCACCAGGTCCTGCACGCGCATGATCTTCGACACGGCTGCGGCCATTTCCGGCGTCAGCCCAGGTGCCAGTGCCCGCAGGCTCGTCTCGTCGGCCTGCTCGCTGAGCAGCCAGTCCCGCAGGCCACCTACCGTCAGGTGGCTGACCGCAGCAAATGCCTGGGCATCATGGGTGTCGATGATCAGGCGGGTGACTTCGTCATCCTCGTAGGGGACCAATGCCTCGCTCAAAAAGTGTGTCAGCGGGATGTTCGCCAGGGCCATCTGCGCAGCCACCCGCTCGCCATCGTTGCTGGCGGCGACGCCGGCCAAGTAGTCACCGGAACGCGCCGGGCTGGCCTTGGCCATCACCTCCTTGAGGCTGTCGAAGCGGTAGACCATCTGGCCGACCGTGTGCACGAAAGTTGCCATACAGGTTCTCCAGAGCCGCAGGCTGCCCCGCGGCAGGTGGCGATGATCAGTGCAGGGCCTGTTCGGCCTGCTGGATCGCGGCGAATTCCTCTTCCGGTGTGCCGGCTACCAGGTGGTGGCGGCTGTAGAAGGCAAAGTACGCGATCAGCACCGCATAGATCACGGCGGCGCCAATCACCACCCGCGGGTCTACCAGGAAGCCTGCGACCACCGCGATGCAGGCCAGCACCAGGGCCAGCCCCGAGGTGAAGATGCCCCCCGGCGTGCGGTAGGGACGCTCCATCTTCGGCCGGCGGATCCGCAAGGTGATGTGCGCCGCCATCATCAGTACATAAGACAAGGTAGCGCCAAAAACCGCCACCAGGATCAGCAGATCACCCTGGCCGGTCAGCGACAGGGCAAAACCGATAATGCCAGGGATGACCAGGGCCATCACCGGCGCCTTGCTCTTGTTGGTTTCCGACAGCTTGCGCGGCAGGTAGCCGGCCCGGGACAGGGCGAAGATCTGCCGGGAATAGGCGTAGATGATCGAGAAGAAGCTGGCGATCAGGCCGGCCAGGCCCACCAGGTTGACAAAGCTGCCCATCCAGGTGGAACCACCATAGGCCTTGGCCAGGGCTTCGACCAGCGGGTTGCCGGAGGCTTTCAGGGCTTCGGAGCCCGCGCCACCTGGGCCTACCACCAGAATCAGCAAGGCAAAGGCAACCAGCACCAGCATGGCGCCGATCAGCCCGCGCGGCAGGTCGCGCTTGGGGTTCTTGGTTTCTTCAGCGGCCAGCGGCACCCCCTCCACTGCAAGGAAGAACCAGATGGCATAGGGGATGGCCGCCCACACGCCCACGTAGCCGAACGGCAGGAAGCTGCTGGCGCCTGCGGCGTCGGTAACGGCGATGTCGAACAGGTTGGCTGCATCAAAATGGGGCACCATGGCCACCAGGAACACGGCCAGTGCAATGGCCGCGACGGCGGTGATGGCAAACATCAGCTTCAACGCCTCGCCCACGCCGAAGATGTGGATGGCGATGAACACCACGTAGAACACCAGGTAGATCAGCCAACCGCCGATGCCGAACAGCGACTGGCAATAGGCGCCGATGAACGTGGCGATGGCGGCGGGGGCAATGGCGTACTCGATCAGGATCGCCGTACCGGTCAGAAACCCGCCCCAGGGGCCGAATGCGCTGCGGGCAAAGCCGTAGCCGCCGCCGGCTGTAGGGATCATGGACGATAGTTCAGCCAGGGAGAAACACATGCACAGATACATGGTGGCCATCAGCAAGGTGGCCAGAAACATGCCGCCCCAGCCACCCTGGGCCAGGCCAAAGTTCCAGCCGGCATAGTCGCCGGAAATCACGTACGCCACCCCCAGGCCGACCAGCAAAACCCAGCCTGCGGCGCCCTTTTTCAGTTCACGTTGCTGGAAATAGTCGGAGCCGACCTTTTCGAAATCGACGGAAGAGCCTGCTGGCGAGCCGGCGGAATGATCGCTTGGCATAATTTCACCTTTCAAAAAAAAGCGGCAAGCGGCAAGCCATGAGCTGCAAGACAAAGCGAACTGCGCCTGGCTCGCCATCTTTTTCAGCTTGGAGCTCGCTGATTGAATTTATGTGGTTGTTATCAGTGGCGAGCGTTGAGCCACGAAGATCACTAGCAAACTTCTAGCCACAAGCGAGCAACAGGGGCAGCCTTGATGCGGTCCGCCCCTCTTGCCGCTTGTAACTTGCAGCTTGCAGCTGCCCTTTTAGAAGAAGCCCAGCGGGTTGATGTCGTAGCTCACCAGCAGGTTTTTGGTTTGCTGGTAGTGGTCGAGCATCATCTTGTGCGTTTCACGGCCAACACCCGACTTCTTGTAGCCGCCGAACGCCGCGTGCGCCGGGTACAGGTGGTAGCAGTTGGTCCAGACACGGCCAGCCTTGATCCCGCGGCCCATGCGGTAGGCGCGGTTGATGTCGCGGGTCCACACCCCGGCACCCAGGCCAAACTCGGTATCGTTGGCAATCGCCAGGGCCTCGGCCTCATCCTTGAACGTGGTCACGCTGACCACCGGCCCGAAGATTTCCTCCTGGAACACGCGCATCTTGTTGTTGCCTTTGAGCAGCGTCGGCTGGATGTAGTAACCGGTGGCCAGCGAGCCCTCCAGTTTTTCCACCTTGCCGCCGGTCAACAGCTCGGCGCCTTCCTTCTGGGCGATGTCGAGGTACGACAGGATCTTCTCGAACTGCTGCTGGGAGGCCTGTGCGCCGACCATGGTGTCGGTGTCCAGTGGGTCGCCGCGCTTGATCTGCAGCACCTTCTTCATCACCACTTCCATGAACTGCGGGTAGATCGACTCCTGCACCAGTGCCCGCGACGGGCAGGTGCACACCTCGCCCTGGTTGAAGAACGCCAGCACCATGCCTTCGGCGGCCTTGTCGATGAAGCTCGGCTCGGCCTGCATGATGTCTTCGAAATAGACGTTCGGCGACTTGCCGCCCAGTTCGACGGTGGAGGGGATGATGTTTTCGGCTGCGCATTTCATGATGTGCGAGCCCACCGGGGTAGAGCCGGTGAAGGCAATCTTGGCGATGCGCTTGCTGGTGGCCAGCGCCTCGCCGGCCTCGCGGCCAAAGCCTTGCACCACGTTGAGCACGCCCTTGGGCAGCAGGTCGCCGATCAGCTCGACCAGTACTGTGATGCCCAGCGGCGTTTGTTCAGCAGGCTTGAGCACTACGCAGTTGCCGGCCGCCAATGCCGGGGCCAGCTTCCACGCGGCCATCAGGATCGGGAAGTTCCAGGGAATGATCTGACCGACCACGCCCAGTGGCTCGTGAATGTGGTAGGCAACGGTGTTTTCGTTGATCTCGGCAGCGCCGCCTTCCTGGGCGCGTATGCAGCCGGCGAAGTAGCGGAAGTGGTCCACTGCCAACGGGATGTCGGCGTTCAGGGTTTCGCGGATTGGCTTGCCGTTGTCCCAGGTTTCGGTAATGGCCAGCACTTCGAGGTTCTGCTCGATGCGGTCGGCGATTTTCAGCAGCACGTTGGAGCGGTCCTGCACCGAAGTGCGGCCCCAGGCATCGGCAGCCGCGTGTGCAGCGTCCAGGGCTTTGTCGATGTCTTCGGCAGTGGAGCGCGGGAAGTCGGCAATCGGCTGGCCGTCCACCGGGGACGTGGTGGTGAAGTACTCACCCTTTACCGGAGGAACGAACTCACCACCGATGTAGTTGCCGTAGCGGCTCTTGAAGGAAACCTTCGCGCCTTCGGTACCGGGATGTGCGTAACGCATGGTGTGTCTCCTGGCTATTGTGTTTGTGTGGAGTTACCAAGCGTAGAGCAAAGCGCGGGCCACTGTGCCTTGGCTCAATAAAATCAATGGCTTGCGCCAGTACTTGGATGTTGCAGCCTGGCCCTTGTACCACGGGCGGTACGGTTGGGCATGACACTGTGTACCGTTTACGGCACAACGTTGGGCCGCTGCATTGCAAACCCCTGCACGGTGGAGGATGCTGGGGCGATGCACTCATCTGCGGAGCACAACAACAATGCAGAGCAACCCGTTCACCCGCCACGCCCGGCAAGTGCACACGGTGGCCCACGGCGGCGCCAGCGAGGGTGGCGGCGACCCGTCCATCGCTCGCTCCTGGCTGCGTTGCCTGGAGGACTATCACCTCGACCCGGCACTGATCGAGGCCCCGGTGGTGCTGGAGCATGGCCGCCTGCAGGAGAGCCGCGAGCGCCTGCGCCAGGTACTGCAAATTGCCGAGCACGAGATGAACAGCCTGCACCAGCAGCTCTCGGGTGCCGGCCACGCGGTGCTGCTCACCGACGCACGCGGGGTGATCCTCAACTGCGTCACCGCGCCTGCCGAGCGGCGCAGTTTCGAGCGCGCCGGGCTGTGGCTGGGCGCCGACTGGAGCGAAGCCCGGGAGGGCACCAACGGCATTGGCACCTGCCTGGTCGAGCGCCAGGCGCTGACCATTCACCAGCATGAACATTTCCGTGGGCGGCACACCGGGCTGACCTGCTCGGCAAGCCCCGTGTTCGACCCCCACGGCCAGTTGCTGGCGGTGCTCGACGTCTCGTCAGCGCGGCCCGATGTTTCGCGCCAAAGCGAATTCCACACCATGGCCATGGTCACCCTGTCGGCCAAGATGATCGAGAGTTGCTATTTCCTGCGCCAGTTCGAGCAGTACTGGCTGCTGCGTTTTCATGTACAGGCCGAATCGGTCGGGCTGTTCAGCGAAGGGCTGCTGGCGGTGGAGGGTGATGGGCGCATCTGCGCTGCCAACCAGAGCGCGCTCAACCTGCTGGGGCGCGTGCGCGGGGGCGTAGTCGGCCAGTCACTGGAAGACTTTTTCACCTGCCGCCACGACGACGTATTCAGCCGAGCCACCCCGGGCGGCAGTGCGGTGTGGCCGCTGCACACCGTCGATGGCCGGTTGGTGTTTGCCAGCCTGCGTGGTCAGGCGCCCGCGCCGGTGTGGTCGGTGCCTGCGGCTCAGCCGCTGCCGGTGCCCGAGGTGCAGCCGCAGGTGTGCCTGCTGGACCCTGCGTTGCAGAACCACTTCCGCCGTAGCGTGCGGGTGTTCGAGCGCAATGTGCCGTTGCTGCTGCGCGGGGAGACCGGTTGCGGCAAAGAGGCCTTTGCCCTCGCCGTGCACCAGGCCAGCGGGCGGTGCGACAAACCGTTCGTGGCCATCAACTGCGCGTCCATCCCCGAAAGCTTGATCGAAAGCGAGCTGTTCGGTTACCGGGGCGGCAGTTTCACCGGCGCACGCAAGGAAGGCATGCGCGGCAAGCTGCTGCAGGCCGATGGCGGCACCTTGTTGCTGGACGAGATTGGCGACATGCCGCTGGACCTGCAGACTCGCCTGCTGCGGGTGCTGGAGGAACGCCAGGTGGTGCCGATTGGCGGCGAGCCCCAGGCGGTGGACGTGCGGATCATCAGCGCCACTCACCGTGACTTGCTGCAACGGGTGGAGCAGGGCACCTTCCGCGAAGACCTCTACTACCGCCTCAATGGCCTGGAGGTAGCACTGCCTGCGGTACGCGAGCGCAGCGACAAGGCCCAGTTGCTGGACTTCTTGTTCCGCGAGGAGGCCAAAGGCCAGTTGATCGACATCGCACCCTGCGCGCGCCAGGCGCTGCTGGCTTTCGCCTGGCCCGGCAACGTGCGGCAGATGCGTAACGTGCTGCGCACCCTGGTAGCGCTGTGCGAGCACACCCACATCGCTTTTGCCGATCTCCCCGGCATCATCCGCGAGGGCTCGCCCCTGCGTGCAGGTGTCGGCTTGCCCGCGTCAGGGCCCGACGCCCTGAAAGATGCCGAATGCCAAACACTCCTGGCTGCCCTGCAAGCAAAACACTGGCACCTCACCCGGGTAGCCGAGTACCTGGGCATCAGCCGCAATACCCTGTACCGGAAACTGCGCAAGCACAACCTCAACCGGCCAGCCTGAGCGAAACAGCGGGTGCGATTTATCGCGCCCTGGGCTACCCTGCCTCGATGTTTTGCGAGGTCGACCATGCATATTCACATTCTCGGTATTTGCGGCACCTTCATGGGCTCGCTGGCGGTGCTGGCCAAGGAACTTGGCCACCGCGTCACGGGCTCCGACGCCAATGTCTATCCGCCCATGAGCACCCAGCTCGAAGCCCAGGGCATCGAGCTGACCCAGGGCTACGACCCTGCGCAACTCGACCCGGCGCCAGACCTTGTGGTCATCGGCAACGCCATGTCCCGCGGCAACCCGGCAGTGGAGTACGTGCTGAACAAGGGCCTGCCCTATGTGTCTGGCCCGCAGTGGCTGGCCGACCATGTGCTGCAGGGGCGCTGGGTACTGGCGGTAGCGGGTACCCACGGCAAGACCACCACCAGCAGCATGCTGGCCTGGGTGCTGGAACACGCTGGCATGAGCCCGGGTTTCCTGATTGGCGGCGTGCCGCAGAATTTCTCGGTGTCGGCCCGCTTGGGCGCGACGCCCTTCTTCGTGGTAGAGGCTGACGAATACGACAGCGCGTTCTTCGACAAACGCTCCAAGTTCGTGCATTACCACCCACGCACCGCCATCCTCAACAACCTGGAATTCGACCACGCAGATATCTTCCCGGACCTGGCGGCCATCGAGCGGCAGTTCCATCACCTGGTGCGCACCATCCCCAGCGAAGGCCTGGTGATTCACCCCACCTCCGAACAGGCGCTGGAGCGGGTGATCGGCATGGGTTGCTGGACGCCGGTACAGACCACGGGCGATGGCGGGCAGTGGCAGGCGCGCCTGCTCAGCCCGGACGGCTCGCGCTTCGAGGTGCTGTTCGAAGGCCAGGTGCAGGGCGTGGTGGACTGGGCCCTGACTGGCCAGCACAACGTGGCCAATGCCCTGGCTACCCTGGCGGCAGCGCGCCATGTGGGCGTGGTGGCCGCCATGGGTATCGAAGGCCTCAGCGCATTCAAAAGCGTTAAACGGCGCATGGAAAAGGTCGCTGAAGTCCAGGGTGTAACCCTCTACGACGACTTCGCCCATCACCCTACTGCCATCGCCACCACCCTGGACGGCCTGCGCAAGCGGGTAGGCGAGGCGCCGGTCATTGCGGTGATCGAGCCACGCTCCAATTCCATGAAGCTGGGTGCTCACCGCGACGGCCTGCCCGAAAGCGTCAATGATGCCGACCAGGTCATCTGGTACGCGCCTGCCAACCTGGGCTGGGACCTGGCGGGCACCGCTGCGCAGTGCACGGTACCGAGCATGGTGGCGGGTAGCATCGAGGCAATCATCGAGCAGATCAAGGGCCAGGCCCGCCCAGGCACCCACGTGGTGATCATGAGCAACGGCGGCTTTGGCGGCCTGCACGGCAAGCTGGCAGAGGCCCTGAAGTGAGCGGGCCGCAGCGCATCACCCTGGCCATGACGGGGGCCTCGGGCGCCCAGTATGGCCTGCGCCTGCTCGACTGCCTGGTGCGCGAGGACCGCGAGGTGCATTTTCTGATCTCCAAGGCCGCACAACTGGTGATGGCCACCGAGACCGACGTGCTGCTGCCGGCCAAGCCTCAGGCCATGCAGGCGTTCCTTACCGAGTACACTGGCGCCGCCGCCGGGCAGGTGCGGGTGTACGGCAAGGAAGACTGGATGTCGCCGGTTGCGTCGGGCTCCGGCGCGCCCGCTGCCATGGTGGTAGTGCCCTGTTCGACGGGCACGTTGTCTGCCATTGCAACTGGCGCCTGCAACAACCTGATCGAGCGGGCTGCCGATGTGACCCTCAAGGAGCGTCGCCAGCTGATCCTGGTGCCGCGCGAAGCGCCGTTCTCCACCATTCACTTGGAGAACATGCTCAAGCTCTCGCAGATGGGCGCGGTGATTTTGCCTGCCGCGCCCGGGTTCTATCACCAGCCGCAGACCATCGATGACCTGGTGGACTTTGTGGTGGCGCGCATTCTCAACCTGCTGGACATCCCGCAGGACATGCTGCCGCGCTGGGGTGAGCATCACCTTGGGGTGGATGATTGAAACGAGCGTTGGCCTGCATGATGGCAGTGGCTGCGCTGGGCGGCTGCGCCACGGTGCGTACACTGGATGCGAATGTACCTGGGGCCCCGGTGGTGTACGCCGGGGCCCGGCTGGACTGGTACGTGATCAATGGCGGCTGCTGCCCGCGGGAACGCTTTGGTGCTGACGCACCCCATTTCGCAAAGGCCGACCTTGTGCCCAGCATGCTCCTCGATACCCTGCTGCTGCCACTGTCCCTGCTGACCGCAGCGGGTGTCGAGTACAGGGCCTCGGGCGGCCTTTGACGGCTACGGCCTGCCCAGCTTTCGCAGTTCGTCCGATTCGACGATGCGTACCCCGTCCTGTTCTTCCAGCGCCAGGCGCCACAGCGCCCTGGCCAAGGTGCAGGCCTCGATACCCCGGTATTTGCCCGGTATCAGCTTGGAAAACGGCGCTGCGAGTTTTTCTGTAAGGCGCGGGTGGCTGCGCTCGCCCAGTAGCAAAGAGGGGCGCACGATGGTGAGCTGTGGCCAGTCCTGGGCCTTCAATGCTTCCTCCATCTCACCCTTGACCCGGTTGTAGAAAATCGAGGATTTCGGGTCTGCGCCCAGCGCGCTGATCACCAACAGGTGACGGGCGCCCATTTCCCGCGCCCGCTTGCTGAAGGCCACTACCATGTCCAGGTCCACTGCCCTGAACGCAGACTCGGAGCCCGCCTGTTTCAGCGTGGTACCCAGGCAGCAATAGGCGATGTCGACACGCCCACCCAGCTGTGGCAAGAACACCGCCGGGTCGCCGACGGGGTTCTCCAGGTGCGGATGTTCGGCCAGTGGCCGCCGGGTCGGTGCCAGCACCCGGGTGATGGTCGGCTCGTTGAGCAGGCGGTCGAGCAGGTGTTCACCGGTCAGGCCGGTCGCTCCGGCAAGCAGGACATGCTGAGGCGTCAAGTACATGATGTCTCTCCCTTGTTACACCCAAGCTTAGTGGTTGCGCGGCGTTTTTGCCTGCGCCCCCACCTTGGCATGGGTGGCATTGCGCAAGGCTTCTTCGGCTTGCTGACTGCGCAGCCGCTGCCAGTGTTCCAGCACCTTGGGCGGCGCCCACAGCTGCGGTTCAGACGCTTCGAAGCCTTCCCTTCGTTCCCGTTCGGCAACACTGTCACGCGCCAGTTCAAACGCCTGTTTCAGGTCGTCGGTCTGGTTCAGTGCCTGGGCGAACAGGGCATCGCCAAAGTAGGTGAAGTCGGCTTCTTCCGAGCAGCCGAACGACACCCGGTCAGCCCGTGCTGCGGTCATGATCACGGTGCGCTCGTCCTTCAGGCCGGCGATGTAACCACCGGAATAACAGGCAGAGATGACGATTACCTTGTCCCGGTCCTTGAGCGGTGCCAGGGCGCTGGCCAGCTCGCCGGCAGACAGGTCCGCCAGCTGCAGCCGTGGCTGGTCCAGCACCAGCTGGTGATCCTCGCTGCCGTGGCTGGTCAGGTAGATGAACAGCAGGTCTTGCGGGCCGCTGCGTTCTGCCAGTGCCTGGGCCGCGCGGGTAATGCTCTGGCGGGTGGCCATGGGGCGTGTGGCCATGAAGTCGCGGTGATTGACCAGGGTGACCTGGCCACGGGCACCGAAGCGTACCTTCAGCAGGTTGCTGACGTAGTCGGCCTCACGCAGGAACACGCTCTGCTGCCCGTCGCCGGCCACCACCAGGCTGTACAGCTGGATGGGCGCCAGCGAGCGCGGCACTGCCGCCAGCGCTTCGTCCAGCAGCCGGCCCTGGTTGAGCAGGGCGAGGTCGAGAGGGTCGGGCAGCAGCTTGCCGTGCTGGTCGCGCACGCGCACGCCGTTGGCCCAGACCCCGCTTTGCACCTGGCCGTTGGCCAAGGTCAGGCGCCCTTGGCCGTGGTAGGCATCGTTGAGCAGGTTACCCACGTACTGGCTGCCATCGGCCAGTTGCAGGCTGCCGTGGCCAGACATGCGCCAGTCGACGAAGGCGCCTTTGTAATGGCTGCCATCGCTGCCGAGCATTTCGCCTTCGCCCACCAGCGCGCCGTCCTTGAACTGGCCGATCCACACATCACCGTCGGCATTTTCGTAGCGGCCCCGGCCCTCCAGGCGGTTGTCCTTGAATTCACCGATGTACTGCTCGCCGTCGACGCTGTCGTAAGTACCGGTGCCTTGCAATTGGCCGTCCACGAAGCGCCCGCTGAACTGGTTGCCGCTGGCGTCGCTGCGTACCCCGGCGCCGTTGGGTTTGCCTTTGGCGAACAGGCCTTGGTAGCGGCTGCCGTCGGCCAGCTCCAGCTGGCCGGCGCCTTCGTACTGGTCGTCCTTGAACTGGCCACGGTAGGTCTGGTCGGCCTGCTTGAGGGTGCCTTCACCGTCACGGCGGCCGTGGCGGAAGGTGCCGGCGTAATGGCTACCGGGGGTGATCAGGTCGCCCAGGCCTTCGAACAGGCCATCCTTGAACTGGCCACGGTACACCTCACCGTTCTGGCCATGCCATTCACCCTGGCCGTGCCACTGGCCATTCTTGAAGGTACCGGCGTACCAGCTGCCGTTGGGGTAGTCGATGCGCCCTTCGCCCTGCAGAAGGCCATCGACCACCTGGCCTCGGTAGCGGCCGCCATCGGGCAGGCGCGCATCTGGCGGCAACAGGGATTCGCCATCGCCACAAGCGGTAAGCAGCAGAAGCAAGGTAAAGGGCAGCAGTGGACGCATGGCGATGACCGGGCAATAAGTTTGCCGAGTATGACGCAGATTGGGTGAGCGACGGTAGGAGAGAGGGAGGGCTTGGAGGTGCCCGCCCTGATGATTTTTTCGCTTTTGAACCCGAGCGCCCCCCGCTCCTACACTGAAATAATTGCCCACAAAAAATGTAGGAGCGAGCGCAGCTCGCGATAGGCTGCATAGCAGCCCCTGTCCTTCAGGTAATGCGCAAAAACGCCAGCATGCTGCGATTCACCGCTTCGGCAGCTTCCATCTGCACCATGTGGCCAGCCTCAGGCACCAGCAGCACTTCAACATCGAGGCCTTCGGCATGGCTGGCCGGGATGATCGCGTCCTTGCCGCCCCAGATCACCAGCGCCGGCTGCTGGGCAAGTACATGGCGTAGGTCGTGGCGCTGGGTATCGCCCTCGGCAAGGCCCGAAGCCAGCTGGCGCAAGGCACCGTCCACGCCCTCCAGCCGCTTGAACTTGAGCATGTCCTCCAGCATCTGCCGGGTTACCAGCGCCGGGTCGGCGAACAGCTGGACCATGTGCGGTTTCAGGGCATTGCGGTTGGCGGCAGCCACGAAGCCTTGCAGGTACTGCCCATTGATATGCTCGCCCAGGCCCACGCTGGCGATCAGGCTCAGGCTTGCCACCCGCTGCGGGGCCATGCGCGCAATGTTCAGGCACACTGCGCCGCCCATCGAGTGGCCAGCCAGGTGAGCCTTGGTGATGCCCAGGTGGTCAAGCAAGGCCAACACGGTTTCGGCCAGCTCACCCAGGTCGCCGCGTTGCAGAGCCTTGGCCGACTCGCCGTGGCCCGGCAGGTCGAGGGCGATCACCCGGCGCTCGGCGGCCAGGGCGGGGTGGTTGAACATCCAGTTGTTGAGGTCGCCGCCAAAGCCGTGCACCAGCACCAGCGGCGTACCCCCTTCGCCCAGCTCGAACCAGCGCAGCAGTTGCCCGGCCACCTCGGCCTTTTGCGGGGCGGGCCCCTGGGCCTGGTCGGCGTTGCCCTCTGCGACGAACTCGGCCTGGAACCGCTGTACCACGGCCTCGATTGCGGCCTCGTCAGCCTCGCCTTCGACCACCACCGCCAGCAGCGCCCCCACCGGCAGGATTTCATCGGGTTTGGCCACCACGCGGCGCAGCACCCCGCTGAAAGGCGCCTCGACGCTGCTGCTGATCTTGTCGGTCTCCACGTCCAGCACTTCATCGCCCTTGCTGATCGGGTCACCTTCCTGCTTGAGCCAGGTGTCCACCCGGCCTTCGGTCATCGACAGGCCCCACTTGGGCATGGTCAGGGTATGGATCTGGCTCATGCGGCGCTCCTTTTCGCGTCGATCACCTTGCGTACGGCGGCCTCGACCTTGGCTGCGTCAGGGATGTACAGGTCTTCCAGCGCATCGGAGAACGGCACGGGAGTATGCGGTGCGGTCACCATCTCGATCGGCCCCTTGAGTGCGGCAAACGCCTTTTGTGCAACGAGCGCGCTGATGTCGGTGGCCACGGAACAACGCGGGTTGGCTTCGTCGATGACGACCAGGCGCCCGGTTTTTTCCACGCTTTCCAGAATGCTGTCCTCGTCCAGCGGGCTGGTGGTGCGCAGGTCCAGTACCTCGCAGTCGATCCCCTGGCGGGCCAGGTTGTTGGCAGCTTCCAGTGCCACATGGACCATGCGGCCGTAGGTCACCAGGGTCACATCGTCACCGTCGCGCAGGTAGTTGGCCTCGCCGAACGGTACGCTGTACACCTCTTCCGGCACCTCGCCCTGCAGGCTGTACAGCAGCTTGTGCTCGCAGAAGATCACCGGGTCGTTGTCGCGAATGGCCTGGATCAACAGGCCCTTGGCGTCGTAGGGCGAAGACGGGCACACCACCTTCAGCCCGGGAATGTGCGTCCACAGCGAGGTGAGCATTTGCGAGTGCTGGGCAGCGGCACGCAGCCCGGCACCGTACATGGTGCGCATCACCAGCGGGGTGACCGCCTTGCCACCGAACATGTAGCGAAACTTCGCGGCCTGGTTGAGTATCTGGTCCAGGCAGCAGCCGGCGAAGTCGACGAACATCAGCTCGCAGACCGGGCGCAGGCCTTGGGTCGCGGCGCCCACCGCAGCCCCCACATAGCCAAGCTCGGACAAGGGCGCGTCCAGCACCCGCCCGGGGAACTGGTGGTACAGGCCTTTGGTAACCCCCAGTACGCCGCCCCAGGCGTCATCCTCGCCCGGCGCGCCGGCGCCGCCGGCGACGTCTTCGCCAATGATGAAAACGCTCTCGTCGCGGCGCATTTCCTGGGCCAGGGCTTCGTTGATGGCTTGCTGGTAGCTGATCTTTCTTGCCATGGTGATTCTCCTGTCGTTCTTGTTATGGGCAGCTCAGGGGTAGGCGACGTAGACGTCGGTCAGCAGGTCGGCAGGTTGCGGTTTGGGGTCGGCCTTGGCGCGCTGCACGGCATCCTCGATCAGGTCTTCGATGCGCGCATCGATAGCGTCAAGTTGTGCGGCGCTCAGCCAACCGGCCCGCGTGGTCTTGTCGCGAAATTGCATTAGGCAGTCGCGGGTCTCGCGCAGGTTCTTTACCTCGTCGGGCGCACGGTAGGTTTGTGCGTCGCCTTCGAAGTGGCCGTAGTAGCGGGTGAGCTTCACCTCGACCAGCGAGGGGCCCTGACCACTGCGGGCGCGTTCGACGGCGGCGCCGGCAGCTTCGTGCACGGCAAAGAAGTCGAAGCCATCAATGGTCACCCCTGGCATGCCGAAGCCTGCGGCGCGGTCGGCGATGTGCTTGCAGGCCACCGACCAGTTCGAGGCGGTGGCTTCGGCATAGCCGTTGTTCTCGGCCACGAAAATGCAGGGCAGCTTCATGATCGCCGCCATGTTCATGGCCTCGAACACTGCACCCTCGTTGGAGCCACCGTCGCCAAAGAACACCACCGCCACATCGTCACGGCCCTTGATCTTGGCCGCCAGCGCGGCGCCGGCCACAAGCGGTGCGCCTGCGCCGACAATGCCGTTGGCCCCGAGCATGCCTTTGCCCAGGTCGGCGATGTGCATCGAGCCGCCCTTGCCGCCGCACACACCGGTCTTCTTGCCGTAGATCTCGGCCATCATGCCGTACACATCCACGCCCTTGGCGATGCAGTGGCCATGGCCACGGTGGTTGGAGGCGATACAGTCGCTGTCGCGCAAGTGCGCCATGACGCCGGCGGCCGAGGCTTCCTCGCCGGCATAAAGGTGGACAAAGCCGGGTATCTCGCCGGTGGCGAATTCGACATGCAGGCGTTCTTCGAACGCGCGGATGGTGCGCATCACCTCGTAGGCATGCAGCAGTTGTTCGGTGCTCAGTTGATTGGACATGTTGTTGTTCTCCGGGGTGTCTCAACGGTTCACAGCGTGCAGGCCCATCGCACGTGCTTGCCTGGGCTGGAGCAAGGCCGGTGCCAGCTTTGTGCAGGCTGCCGGAAAGGCCCGTTGCAGAGCGGCCCTGCATGTATTTCGCGATCAGCCTCGCCAGGCAGGCTGAGACGCCCGGTGCCGGCGCGCGGCTGCGGCCGGTGAGACGTTGAGACGCTGCGTCTCACGCCTGCCGATAATCACCCCGTGCTTGTCGGGGCATGCCAGCGGGCGCTTAATGGCCGCACAACCATAAAAAGCTGTAACGAGAACCGGAGGGCCTGAATGCTTGCCGCGAACTCCCGAGCCCATGTCGACTGCGTCAGCCGGGTGCTGAAAAATGCCGACCGCCTGCCCCAGGCGCCGGTGCCACCGCTGATCCTGGATTCATGGCGCCGCTCCATGGAGCTATACCGCCTGGACCCTGCCTCCCAACAAGGGCCGCGGGTGCTTTCACCCAGCCTGCTGAACGAATGCCGCGAGCGTGCCGAGCTGTTTTTGCGCATTGCCAGCGATGCGGTGGCACGCCTACATGAACGGGTGCGCGGCGCCGACTACTGCGTGCTGCTGACCGATGCCCAGGGCCGTACCATCGACTACCGCGTCGAGTCAGCCATCCGCAAGGACTGCCGCAAGGCCGGGCTCGACCTGGGCACCTGCTGGTCGGAGGGCGTGGAGGGCACCTGCGGGGTGGCCGCGGTGCTGACCAGCAGGGCCCCGGTCACGGTGCACAAGCGCGACCACTTTCGTGCGGCCTTCATCGGCCTGACGTGCACGGCGGCGCCGGTGTTTGACCCGCAAGGCGAGGTGCTGGGCGTGCTGGATGTATCGGCCCTGCAATCGCCGGATGACCGTCGCAGCCAGCACCTGATTCGCCAACTGGTGGAGCAGACCGCGCGCGAGATCGAGAACGCGGTATTCATGCACAGTGCGCAGGGGCACTGGGTAATGCGTGCCCATGGCACCCCGGGCTACGTGGAAAGCCAGCCCGATTACCTGCTGGCCTGGGACACCGATGGGCGCCTGCAGGCGCTCAACAGCCTGGCACGAGAGCACCTGGCGCAAAGGCTTGGGCGCTTGCCGGCGCACATCGGCGAGCTGTTCGACCCTGAGCAGCTGCGGCGTGTCAGTGCTTCCAGTGCCCAGCGCCTGCCAGGCCTTGCCGGGCTGTACGGCCGGGTCAGCCCGCCCCAGCGCCGCACGCCTGCCCGGGCCGAGCAGCAAGGCCAGGACGCGCGTATCGAGCAGCACCTGCAGTTGGCCACGCGGGTCAAGGACTGTGGCCTGGCAATCCTGGTGCTGGGCGAGACGGGGGCTGGCAAGGAAGTGTTCGCCCGCCAGTTGCATCGCCTGAGCCGGCGCCACCAAGGGCCGTTTGTGGCCCTCAACTGTGCGGCCATTCCGGAAAGCCTGATCGAGAGCGAACTGTTCGGGTATGCGGCGGGGGCGTTTACCGGGGCTTCCAGCAAAGGGATGCAGGGGCTGTTGCAGCAGGCCGACGGCGGCACGTTGTTCCTCGATGAAATCGGCGACATGCCCCTCACCCTGCAAACACGCCTGTTACGTGTGCTGGCAGACGGCGAAGTGGCGCCCTTGGGCGCGGCGCGGCGTGAGCACGTGGACATTCAGGTGATCTGCGCGACGCACCGGGATCTGGCGGCGAGGGTGGAGCAGGGCCAGTTCCGGGAGGACCTCTACTTCCGCCTGGCCAACGCCAGCTTCGCGCTGCCGCCGCTGCGTGAGCGTGAGGACCTGCTGGGGTTGATCCACCAGATGCTGAGTGAAGAAGCGGCCGGCTGCAGTACCGACGCCGTGTTGGCCAATGATGCGCTGCAAGCGCTATTGGTGTACCGCTGGCCTGGGAACCTGCGGCAGTTGCGCCAAGTGCTGCGCTACGCCTGCGCAGTGAGTGAAGGCGGGCACATCCGGATGAAAGACCTGCCCCAGGCGCTGCAACACGAACCCCCTGTTGCAGATGCCCCAGGGATATCGTGCCCCGCCCGGCAGTTGCTGCTCGATGCCTTGATACGTCACCGCTGGAAGCCGGTTGAAGCGGCGCGGGCATTGGGCATATCGCGCGCGACGCTGTATCGGCGCGTACATGAACACCGCATCGAAATGCCGCGGATGAAGGGGTGAGCACAGGCCCGGACAGGCCATAAAAAACCCCGGCACAGGGCCGGGGTTGTTGAACATCACACTACGCGATCAATCCTGGTTCGCCAGTTTGTGCTCGAGGTAGTGAATGTTGACGCCGCCTTTGCAGAAGCCTTCATCACGCACCAGGTCGCGGTGCAGCGGGATGTTGGTCTTGATGCCATCGACCACGATTTCGTCCAGGGCATTGCGCATACGGGCCATGGCCTCGTCGCGGTCCTTGCCCCAGGTGATCAGCTTGCCGATCAGCGAGTCGTAGTTCGGCGGTACCGAGTAGCCGCTGTACAGGTGCGAATCGACACGTACGCCGTTGCCGCCGGGTGCGTGGAAGTGCTTCACCGTGCCTGGGCTCGGGATGAACTTCTTCGGGTCTTCGGCGTTGATCCGGCATTCCAGCGAATGGCCGTGGACCACGATATCTTCCTGGCGGAACGACAGCTTGTTGCCAGCGGCGATGCTCAGCATCTCCTTGACGATGTCGACACCGGTGACCATCTCCGAAACCGGGTGCTCAACCTGTACGCGGGTGTTCATCTCGATGAAGTAGAAGCGACCGTCTTCGTACAGGAACTCGAAAGTACCCGCACCGCGGTAGCCGATCTCGATGCACGCGTCCACGCAGCGCTTGAACACTTCCTGGCGGGCTTTCTCGTCGATACCCGGGGCTGGCGCTTCTTCCAGTACCTTCTGGTGACGGCGCTGCAGCGAGCAGTCACGGTCGCCCAGGTGGATGGCGTTGCCCTGGCCGTCCGACAGCACCTGCACTTCAACGTGGCGCGGGTTGGTCAGGAACTTCTCCAGGTACACCATCGGGTTGCCGAAGGCAGCACCGGCTTCGGTACGGGTGAGCTTGGCCGAGGCAATCAGGTCTTCTTCCTTGTGCACCACGCGCATGCCGCGACCACCACCGCCACCAGCGGCCTTGATGATCACCGGGTAGCCGACTTCACGGGCAATGGCCAGGGCCATTTCTTCGTCTTCCGGCAGCGGGCCATCGGAGCCCGGCACGGTAGGTACGCCGGTCTTGATCATGGCGTCCTTGGCCGAAACCTTGTCGCCCATCAGGCGAATGGTGTCAGCTTTGGGGCCGATGAAGGCGAACCCGGATTTTTCCACCTGTTCGGCGAAGTCGGCGTTTTCCGCCAGGAAGCCGTAGCCCGGGTGGATCGCCGTGGCGCCGGTGACTTCGGCGGCCGCGATGATTGCCGGAATATGCAGGTAGGAATCCTTGGACGATGCAGGGCCGATGCAGACCGACTCGTCTGCCAGGCCCAGGTGCATCAGTTCACGGTCGGCGGTGGAGTGCACCGCGACGGTCTTGATGCCCAGCTCTTTGCAGGCACGCAGGATCCGCAGGGCAATTTCCCCACGGTTGGCGATCAGGACTTTTTCGAGCTTCCCAGACATCGTTGGCTCTCCGCGATTCAAACGACGGTGAACAGCGGCTGGTCGAACTCAACCGGCTGGCCGTCTTCTACCAGGATGGCGTCGATCACACCGCCGATTTCGGCTTCGATGTGGTTCATCATCTTCATGGCTTCGACGATGCACAGGGTGTCGCCTTTTTTCACGGTCTGGCCAACTTCAGCGAAGTTCGGCGAGGTCGGCGAAGGCTTGCGGTAGAAGGTGCCGACCATTGGCGAGCGGACCACGGTGCCTTTCAGGGCAGGGGCAGCAGCAGCGGCTTCAGCAACCGGGGCCGCGGCGGCTGCCGGGGCGGCTACTGGGGCAGCGGCCATTGGTGCAGGTGCATAGAACTGCTGGGCAGCCGGGGTCTTGCTGTGACGGCTGATACGGACAGACTCTTCGCCTTCCTTGATCTCCAGCTCGTCGATGCCAGACTCTTCCAGCAGCTCGATCAGTTTCTTGACTTTACGGATATCCATTAATCATCAACTCCCAAAGGTTCGGTCAGGGGGCGAAAGGTAAAAACGTGTCGACACGTTTCTCTCGACCCTGGCCACCGAGGCCAGGGTTTTCATTATTTGGGCTGTGCGTTGGCAGCCAGTTGTTCCAGCGCAGACTCCAGGGCCAGCCGATAACCGCTGGCGCCCAGGCCGCAGATCACACCCACTGCAACGTCGGAAAAGTAGGAGTGATGGCGGAACGGTTCGCGTTTGTGCACGTTGGAGAGGTGCACTTCGATGAATGGGATGCTCACCGCAAGCAACGCGTCACGTAATGCGACACTTGTATGGGTGAACGCCGCCGGATTGATCAGGATGAAGTCCACACCCTCATTGCGCGCCGCGTGAATGCGTTCGATCAGTTCGTATTCGGCATTGCTCTGCAAATACTGCAAATGGTGGCCCGCTGCACGGGCGCGTTGCTCCAGGTCCTGGTTGATCTGGGCCAGGGTCACGGCGCCGTAATGGCCAGGCTCGCGAGTGCCGAGCAGGTTCAGGTTGGGGCCGTGAAGCACCAGTAGCGTTGCCATCTGCAGATTCCTTGGATTTGTAGGGCAATTCGACACAGCGCGGCGAGTGTGCCGTAAAGGGGTACCAAGTGTCCAGTTCCCCGAAATAGCCAGCACGATGCCCGAGGTTCGCGCGAAGTATGTGACCGGATGTTTGGATCCGGTCACTCAGCGCAGGTTTGCGCCCGGCATACGGGCGCCTCAAAGGCCTGCTGTAGCGCGTACGCGCTGAAGAATAGCGGCAAATTCATCGGCGTTTACTTCACCAATGACCCGATCAGCGGTTATTTCGCTGCCATTACCGCCAAAAAACAGGATTGCAGGTGGGCCGAACAGCCCGTACCGGTCCAGCAGGCCGCGTTGGGCGGCATCACTTTGGGTGATATCGAAGCGCAGCAGCTTGAACCCTGCCAACTGCGGGCGCACCTGTGCGGCGTTCAGCACCTCGTGCTCGATTACCTTGCAACTGATGCACCAGTCGGCATACCAGTCCAGTAGCACCGGTTGGCCAGCGGCCTTGGCCTGCGCCAGCGCTGCGTCCAGGGCGGCGGGGGCGGTTAGGGTTTGCCAGGCGTCGGCCGGTACCGCAGGGGTGCCAACACCCACCTGAACAGCGGGCGGTAATGGCCGCAGCGGATCGCCCTGGCCACTGAGCGCGCCGTACCAGCACGCCAGGGCGTACACCAGCAACGCCAGGCCCAGCAGCTGTGCCAGGCGCTGGCGGGGCGACTTGACCACGAACTCAAGGGCGCCGAGAAACAGCGCCACACCGGCGCTCAGCAGGCCCACCAGCAACAACGTCAGCGGGCCGGGCAGCACGCGGCTGAGCAGGCCGATAGCCAGCCCCAGCAACAGCACGCCAATGGCATTTTTCACCGTGTTCATCCAGGCTCCGCCTTTTGGCAGCCAGGCGGCACCACCGGTGGCGATCAGCAGCAGCGGGGCGCCCATGCCCAGGCCCAGGGCAAACAACTTGAGGGCGCCGCCCAGGGCGTCGCCACTGGCGCTGATGTAGAGCAGGGCACCGGCCAAGGGGGCCGAAACGCAGGGTGAAACCAGCAGGCTCGACAGCACCCCCAGCGCTGCCGCGCCCAGCAGCGAGCCGCCTTTGGTGCGGCTGGCCACACTGTCCAGGCGGCTGCTCAGCGCCTGTGGCAGTTTCAGTTCGAACAAGCCGAACATGGCCAGGGCGAACACCACGAAGAACAGCGCGAAGGGCACCAGCACCCAGGCCGACTGCAAGCGGGCCTGCAGGTTGAGGCCTGCGCCAAACAGGCCCATCAGCGCGCCCAGGGCGGCAAAGCTTGCGGCCATCGGCAATACATACGCCAGCGACAACGCCAGGCCGCGCAACCCGCCTACCTGGCCGCGCAGCACCACCCCGGACAGAATCGGCAGCATCGGCAGCACACAAGGGGTAAAGGTCAGGCCCAGGCCGGCGAGAAAGAACAGCAGCAGTGACTTCCACGTCCAGCCCTGCTCGCTGCCAGGGGCAGAAGGGCTAGCCAGTGCGGTGCTGGCGCCTTGGCCGTCGATGCTGATGCGTTCGGTTTCCGGCGGGTAGCACAGGCCCTTGTCGGCGCAGCCCTGGTAACCCACCTGCAACGTGAATGCACGGGTATCTGTACGCGGCAGCTCAATGTCGAGCACCCCGTGATAAACCTCGACGTCGCCGAAAAACTCATCATGCTTGGGTTCGCCTTTCGGGATATTCGGCGTGCCCAGGGCGATATCCGCCGGCTCGGTATGGAACTGGAACCGGTGGCGGTACAGGTAGTAGCCATCGGTGGCCACAAAGCGCAGCTTGATGCTGTGCGCATCGGCCTGTACCAGGCTGAGCTTGAAGGCTTCGTGCACCGGCAGGAAGTCGGCGTTGTTGGCCAGCGAGGCGGCGCCAAGGGTGGCGCTGGGGCGGTTGTCCAGCAGGCCGGTGGCGAACACCGGGCTGGCCAGCAGCAGGAACAACAGGAAAAACAGGCGGCGCATGGCGGACTCGCGAGGTGGAACGTGCCGCGCATGATAGCGGAGCGCCCGTGCGATGTCCCCCATGGGCATTGGCTCACACCCTGAACGCGCGTACCGCCCGGTTCAGCTCGCCGCCCAGGCTCAGCAACTGCTCGCCTTGCTCGCGGCCTTCGCCTATGCGCTGCAGGTTGTCGCTGCCCAGTTCATGGATACGTTCGCTGTGGTCACGAATTTCGCTCACGGCGCCGCTCTGCTGGGCGGTGACATCGGCGATGCGCACGGCGGTATCGGAGATGGTGCGGATGGCGCAGACGATTTCATCCAGCGCGCCGTCCGCCGTCTGCGCCTGGCTGGCGGTCGCCTCGGCGTGCTCAAGCTGGGTACGCATGCCGGTCACGGCGCTTCTGGCCGCCTGTTGCAGCCGGTCGATCAGCGTCTGGATTTCGCCGGTGGCGCCCGTGGTGCGCTGGGCCAGGGAGCGCACCTCATCGGCCACTACCGCAAAGCCGCGGCCCATTTCGCCAGCGCGGGCCGCCTCGATGGCGGCGTTCAGCGCCAGCAGGTTGGTCTGCTCGGCGATCGAGCGGATGACCGTAAGCACCCCGCCAATGGTGGCAGACTCCTCGGCCAATTGCTCGATCATGCGGGCGTTGCCCTGCACCTCGTCGACCAGCGTGCGCAGCCCTGACAGGCTCTGGCCAATCACCGTCTGCCCCTGTTCCACCGCACGCCCGGCATCACGGCTGGCATGGGCGGCGGCGCTGGCATCGCCGGCCACCTGCTGGATGGTCGCTTCCAGCTCGCCCAGGGCGTCGCGGATCTGGCCGGTGTCGCCGGCCTGGCGCTGGGCGCCGTCGTGCAGGGCGGCGCTCATGCCTGCCAGGGCATGGCTGCTGCCGGCTACCTGTTCGGCATTGTGGCGGATGGTGCCCACCAGCTCGACCAGGTATTGGCGTAGGCGGTTGAGCGATTCCTGAATATCGTGCAGTTCGCGGTTGGTCTTGCCCAGGGCGATGGCCTGGGCGAAGTCGCCTTCGGCCCAGCACGACAGGGCCGGGGCCAAGCTGGTGAGGGTGCGCGCAAGGCGCCGTTGCAGCGTATCGATCAACAAGGCGATCAACAGGATCAGGCCGATCATCAGGCCCTGGATGATGCGCACCTCCCCTGCAATCTTGCCATGCAGGTTGCGGACTTCTGGTTCCAGGGCGGCAATGGCCTGTTGCACCGCATCCAGACGCTGGCCGGTGCTGGTCGCCAGCGCGGCGCGCCGCTCAATCTGGGCTCGGGTGCGCTGCAGCTCGGCAGGGTAGCGGCTCAGCAGGCTCTGCAGTTCGCGCTTGAGGGGCACGGCCACATCTTCCTGCTGCTCGCTGGCCTGGGTTTGCAGGCCCATCATGGCGGCAAAATCGTCCGCCCCAGACTCGGCGGCGCGGGTCACCCCCAGCAGCGGCAGGCCGTCGATGACCTGGGCCTGGGCGCGTATCAGTTGCAGTTCACGCTCCACTTCATCGGCAAGCTCCGGTCGGCCGCTGCTGACCAGCTTGTCCCGTGCAAGCGACAGCCGGCCCAGGTGCACGGCGGCATCCAGCAACGGCACCTGATAACGGTTGGCGTCGGGGCTGTTGCTGTCCCGGGCATAGCCGGCCAGTTGCTCAAGGTTGGCGCCCAGTTCACGCTCGGCCTGCAGCAGCAGGGCTTGCGGGTCGCCTGCCAGCTTGCCTGCCGCCAGTAGATCGCCGGCGGTGAAGGCCTGCAGCCCATCCAGGCTAGGCCGCAGCTTGTCGGCGAGTTCGCCCGGCCATTCGGCCAGGCCCGCCTGTAACTGTTGGGTGGCTTCCAGCGCGGCAGCGTGGCGCAGGGCATCGCCGCTGCCCAGGTAGGCCTGGATATTGCGCGCCGCCTGGTTCTGGAACTGCTGGGACAGGCCCAGGTAGCGCTCCATCATCTGGTAAGGGCGTTCCAGCGCCCGCTGCGACCACCACAACGTGGCCGCCAGCGCAATGCACACGGTCACCAGCAACAGCGTGTTGAAATTGGTCAGCCACTTCAGGCGCATAGCCGCACACTTCCTGCGCAGGGGGGAGATAGGCGCCTGAAGTTATTGCGATTTTGTGACGTGGTGATGACGACAAAGGCCTGGCGTCAAAAAAAGTGGCAAAGTGCCGCTATTTGCGTAGGTCCCGTTTCAAGGCTCTACGCGTACCACGCAGTTACGGCCCGCATGCTTGGCCCGGTACAGGGCTTCATCGGCGGCACTGGCCATGGTCAGTGCGTCCAGCCCGTCATCCAGTTGCACCACACCTGCACTGAAGGTGCACTGCAGGTCCCGGGGTTGGGCCGGGTACAGAATGTCGGCAAAGCGCCGGCGGATCTCGTCCAGTACCTTGTGCGCCGCCTCCAGGGCGGTATTGGGCATGACGATGGCGAATTCCTCACCGCCGTAACGGCCAATGAAATCGGACTTGCGTAGCCGCTGCTTGAGGAACAGCGCCAGGCTCTTGATCACTCGGTCACCCATGGGGTGGCCGTGGCGGTCGTTGATCTTCTTGAAATGGTCGATGTCGAGCATGGCAAAGCTGAGCGGCTGGCACTCACGCCGCGCCCGGAAGCTGCAGTCTTCGAGCAGTTGCAGGATGTGCGTGTGGTTGTACAGGCCCGTCAGGCTGTCGCGCACCATGCGTGCCTTCAGGTGCCTGGCGCGGGCGGCGCGGTTGCGCACGGTGGTGATCAGGTGGCGTGAGCGAAACGGTTTGGTCAGGAAATCGTCGCCGCCTTCACTCATCGCATCGAGCTGCTTGTCCAGGTCGTCTTCGGCCGACAGGTAGATGATCGGCACGCTGACGTAACGGTCGTTGTGACGGATGACCTTGGCCAGCTCCGGGCCCGTGCAGGCGGGCATGTACATATCCAGGATGATCAGGTCGGGCTGAAAGTCGGCCAGTTCGGCCATGGTACGAATCGGGTCGCTCAGGCTGCGGGTAACCATGCCCGCCCCGGCCAGTACCCGTTCGGTGTACAGGGCCTGGGTACGCGAGTCATCGATGATCAGCACCCGCAGTGGGTCGTAGGGGGCGGCGTCGGTCAAGCGTTCGACCTTCTCCAGCAGGCTGGAGGCCTCCAGGGTGCCGGTGAGAAAGTCTTGGCCACCTGCCCTTACCGCAGCCAGGCGGGTAGGGGTGTCGGTTTCGTGGTGGCTGAAGAACAGCAACGGCACGGGTTTTACCAGCGTGGCCTGGATCTCGGCAGCCAGTGCCAGGCCTTGGCCGGCGCCACTGAAATCGACATCCATGATCACCGCCGACGGCGGGCATTCACTGAAGGAGGCACGAAACGCATCAGCCGTTGGCAACGCCTGCACGCCAAGGCCGAAGAATTCCAGTTGTTGCGCGAGGCGCTCGGCACGCTCGTGGTCCTGCAGCAGGATGTAGACCGGCCGGCGCACAGGCGCGAGCAGTACCTGGTCGAGCGGGTCATCCTTGCGCAGGCCGCTACGCGTGAGCTGCTGGGCGGGGCGCTGCGGGCTCGGCTCGACTGCTTGGCTCATGTCCTGGCTACTTTGTAGGTTGTGGTATGCAGGGGCAGTGATGGCTCTATGCTAGCACCTCTTCATGGCAGGGTGAGTGTCACATGTCAACAAAATGACCAGGATCACTATTCAGTTCATGACCGATGGGTCGCTTATGCGTAAGGCAGTGTCTGCTTTATAGTGCAGCAAGGCGGGCTTGCCGTGGCACCCTGGCGTAGGCCTGTGGTCCAAGCCCCTGAACCGTCGTGACTGATTAAGGACAAAGCCATGCTGGACTGGAAAAACCGCGAGGCGAAAGCCGAGCCCCGTGAGCGTGCCGACAGCCGCGGCGCTGCCGCCCGTAGCTACTTTGGCGGGTTGTGGAGCCGTGCGCTGCTGACCCTGGTCGGGTTGTACCTGTTGGTCTGCATTGGCCTTGGCTGGTACTGGAGCCAGGAGCCGGACCTGTTCCCGGTCCAGCAGAACGCGCAAGCGGCCGCTCAACGCAACGCCCAGCAGATGGTCGTGGGTTACACCACCATCGAAACCCTCAAGACCGTGGCCGGCACGTTGCTGGACAAACCGGGCGGTTACATTTCCAACGACCGCTTACCACCAGGGCTGTGGATGGACAACATGCCGAGCTGGGAATACGGCGTACTGGTCCAGGTGCGTGACCTGTCCCGGGCCCTGCGCAAGGACTTCGCCCGTTCGCAGTCGCAGTCTACCGAAGACGCCGACCTGGCCAAGGCCGAGCCACGCTTCAACTTCGACAACAAGAGCTGGATTCTGCCTTCCAGCGAGTCGGAGTTCGAGGAAGGTATCAAGTCGCTGTCGCGTTACCAGGCACGCCTGGCCTCGGGTGACAAAGGTGCAATCTTCTACACCCGCGCCGACAACCTGAACAACTGGCTGGGCGATGTCGCCACCCGCCTGGGTTCGCTGTCCCAGCGCCTGTCGGCCAGTGTTGGCCGGGTCAAGCTCAACACCACGTCCAAGACCGACTCGGTGGTGGCTGGCCAGGCGCCGCAGGTGGACGAGGAAGTGGTGGAAACCCCTTGGCTGCAGATTGACAACGTGTTCTACGAGGCCCGTGGTCAGGCCTGGGCACTGTCGCACCTGCTGCGCGCCATCGAGGTGGACTTCGCCGACGTGCTGGCGAAGAAGAATGCCACGGTGAGCGTGCGCCAGATCATTCGTGAACTGGAAGCCTCGCAGGAACCGCTGTGGAGCCCGATGGTGCTCAACGGCAGCGGCTTTGGCATGTGGGCCAACCACTCGCTGGTCATGGCCAACTACATCTCCCGCGCCAACGCTGCCGTCATCGACCTGCGCCAGTTGCTGTCGCAGGGCTAAGGTGAGCATCACTGCCCGCGAGGCCGCCCACCGGGCGGCTTCAGACCGCGAGCTGGTGACCTGGGTGGATGAAGCCGACCAGGTGCAGGGGGCTTTGCCCCGGGCGCAGTTACGCGAACGCGGCCTGATCGGCCGCTGCACCTTCATCCTGCTGTTCAATACCGCCGGTGAGCTGTGCGTGCACAGGCGCACCTTGAGCAAGGCGCTGTACCCAGGTTATTGGGACGTCGCGGCAGGGGGTATGGTCGCAGCGGGCGAGGGCTATGCCGAGTCTGCGGCCAGGGAGCTGGCTGAGGAACTGGGGGTCGAGGGCGTTGAACTGCGCTTTCATGAGCGGTTCTACTTTGACCAGCCTGGCAACCGCTTGTGGTGTGCAGTTTATTCGGCGGTGTCCGATGCGCCGTTGCGCTTGCAGCCGGAAGAGGTGATGGAGGCGCGGTTCATGGGGTTGGAGCAGGCTGAGGCGCAGAGCCTGAGCGAACCTTATTGCCCGGATTCGTTGGCGGCGTTGCAGCGCTATAAAGCCAGCCTTTGAGTGCTTGCGTGTTGCTCAGGAAGTGGGGCTGGCCAATGACCCCGTTCCTGTGCAAATACTTCGATCGCGATCACGGCGCGCCTACACAATAGCCAGATTTATCGTTACACTGCGCGCCCTTTTCAGGCTGCCGCAACACCTTGCGGCAGTAGCGCTGCCCCTGCCAGAGTGGGGCTTTGCGGTCGGCCTTGTCCCAGGCTCGACCAGTTTTTGTCCTCAGCGCAGAGGAACAAAAGTGGCCAAGAAAGCTTCTTCCTTTTCCGCCCTTGGCGGTCTCGTTTACTCCACCGATGCCGGTCGGCACTGCCCCGACTGTGGCCAGCCGGTGGATGCCTGCACCTGCAAGCAGCAGGCTATCCCCGAAGGGGATGGCATTGCCCGCGTGCGCCGCGAAAGCAAAGGCCGCGGCGGCAAGACCGTGACCACCGTCACCGGGGTGCCGCTGCCGCTGGATCAGCTCAAGGAGCTGGCCACCACCCTCAAGCGCCGCTGTGGCACCGGTGGTGCGTTGAAGGACGGGGTTATCGAAATTCAGGGCGACCATGTGGAGCTATTGGTTGCCGAACTCATCAAGCAGGGTTTCAAGGCGAAGAAGTCCGGCGGCTGAGTCTTTTTGCCCGGTGCTTTCTAAACTCGTTGCTGTGACCAGGGTCTACCCAGGCAACAGACGAACCGTCACTTTTGGCTTTTACACTGCGCCCGCCAGCTGGCAGGGCCGTGTTTACGACTTACTTATAGGGGACTTGAATGTCCGTACGACGCACACGCAAAGACGATGGTAGCCAATGGACCGTGGCCGACAGCCGCAGTGTGTATGGCATCCGCCATTGGGGCGCTGGTTATTTCGCCATCAATGATGCCGGGCGCGTCGAAGTGCGCCCCAATGGGCCGGACAGTGCCCCGATCGACCTGTTCGAGCAGGTTGACGAGCTGCGTCAGAGTGGGCTGTCACTGCCGTTGCTGGTGCGCTTCCCTGACATTCTGCAGGACCGCGTGCGCCAGCTGACCGGGGCCTTCGATGCCAACATTGCGCGCCTGGAATACCAGAGCCAGTACACCGCGCTGTACCCGATCAAGGTCAACCAGCAGGAAGCGGTGGTGGAAAACATCATCGCCACGCAGAACGTGTCCATCGGCCTGGAAGCCGGCTCCAAGCCTGAGCTGCTGGCAGTGTTGGCATTGGCGCCCAAGGGCGGCACCATTGTCTGCAACGGCTACAAGGACCGTGAGTTCATCCGCCTGGCGCTGATGGGCCAGAAGCTGGGCCACAACGTGTTCATCGTCATCGAGAAAGAGTCGGAAGTGGCGTTGGTGATCGACGAGGCCGCCGAGCTCAAGGTCAAGCCGCAGGTGGGCCTGCGGGTGCGCCTGTCGTCGCTGGCCTCGAGCAAATGGGCCGACACCGGTGGCGAGAAGTCCAAGTTCGGGTTGTCGGCCGCGCAGCTGATTTCGGTGGTACAGCGTTTCCGTGACGCCGGGCTTGACCAGGGTATCCGCCTGCTGCACTTCCACATGGGCTCGCAGATCGCCAACCTGGCCGATTACCAGCATGGGTTCAAGGAGGCCATCCGCTATTACGGCGAACTGCGTGCCCTGGGCCTGCCGGTGGACCATATCGACGTGGGCGGTGGCCTGGGCGTTGACTACGACGGCACCCACTCGCGCAATGCCAGCTCGATCAACTACGACATGGACGACTACGCCGGCGTGGTGGTGGGCATGCTCAAGGAGTTCTGCGACGCGCAGGGCCTGCCGCACCCGCACATCTTCTCCGAGAGTGGCCGCTCGCTGACCGCGCACCATGCCATGCTGGTCATCCAGGTGACCGACGTCGAGAAACACAACGACCAGGTGCCGACCATCGAGAACAAGGCAGCCCTGCCCGAGACCGTGCAGTGGCTGGTTGACCTGCTGGGCCCTACCGACATCGAGATGGTGACCGAGACCTACTGGCGCGCCACCCACTACATGGGTGACGTGGCGGCGCAGTATGCCGACGGCAAGCTGACCCTGGCCGAGAAGGCCCTGGCCGAACAGTGCTACTTTGCCGTGTGCCGCCGCCTGCACAACTCGCTGAAGGCTCGCCAGCGCTCCCACCGCCAGGTGCTGGACGAATTGAATGACAAGCTTGCCGACAAGTACATCTGCAACTTCTCGGTGTTCCAGAGCCTGCCCGACACCTGGGCCATTGGCCAGGTGCTGCCGATCATCCCGCTGCACCGCCTGGACGAAGAGCCCCTGCGCCGCGCCGTGCTGCAGGACCTGACCTGCGATTCCGACGGCAAGATCAACCAGTACGTGGATGAGCAGAGCATCGAGACCAGCATGCCGGTGCATGCCTTGAACGAGGGCGAGGACTACCTGCTGGGTGTGTTCCTGGTGGGCGCGTACCAGGAGATCCTGGGCGATATGCACAACCTGTTCGGTGATACCGACTCGGTGAACATCTACCAGAACGCTGATGGCAGCGTTTACCACGCTGGTATCGAGACTCACGACACCATCGAGGACATGCTGCGCTATGTGCACCTGTCGCCGGAGGAACTGATGACCCATTACCGCGACAAGGTGGCCAGCGCCAAGATCACCGCACGCGAACGTACCCAGTACCTGGATGCGTTGCGCCTTGGGTTGACCCGGTCTTCGTACTTGTCGTCGTAAGCGGCGGCCTATCGCTCGCTTCTACCCTCCCGTAGGAGCGAGCGCAGCTCGCGATGCGCCGCAACGCGGCGC
>NZ_JACVVH010000090.1:0-8121 GCF_016647865.1 Pseudomonas sp. S60
GCCTCAGCGCTTGACGGGCATCCAAGCCCGTCACCTCCCTCCGCAAGTCCTACGTTCGGCCTCCTGAAGTCGCGAAGATCAAGATCAACAGCCAGATCAAGATCAACAGCCAGATCAACAGCTGGATCAAGATCCAGAGCTAGCTCTCGCTGAGGCGTGCGGCTTGGGTGGGGTTGCCGCCGGCAAAAAAAACCCGGGTTCTGGGGGAGGAATCCGGGTTAAGACCATTAGGAGTAAAACAAAGGTACGCGGTCCCTGAGCACCTTTATCGGCACGCCACTTGGGGGGATGTGCCGGGCCGACACCTCTAGTATTGGCCAGGTTTGACGCAGCGCCAGTCGAAGTTGATCGTTTTTTAAACAGATTTGGAATACGCCAGCCCCCAAGTGCTCCCGCTCGGCATGGCCGCAGGCACCCGGAAACACAGATAACCACGGATGATCCGTGCAATTTCATGCAAGTTAGGCATAATAATCCGCTTCGATTGTCAGCCAGTCCTTCCCATGCAGAAAGAACCTCGTAAGGTCCGTGAGTTTCGCCGTCGCGAACAGGAAATCCTCGACACCGCCCTCAAGCTGTTTCTCGAGCAAGGTGAAGACAGCGTCACCGTCGAGATGATCGCCGACGCCGTAGGCATCGGCAAAGGTACGATCTACAAGCACTTCAAGTCCAAGGCGGAGATCTACCTGCGCCTGATGCTCGACTACGAGCGCGACCTCAATGAGCTGCTGCATTCCGCTGATGTAGACCGTGACAAAGAGGCCCTGTCGCGTGCCTACTTCGAGTTTCGCATGCGCGACCCCCAACGCTATCGACTGTTCGATCGCCTGGAAGAAAAAGTGGTCAAGGGCAACCAGGTGCCGGAGATGGTCGAGCAACTGCACAGCATCCGGGCCTCCAACTTCGACCGCCTCACACAACTGATCAAAGGCCGCATCAGCGAAGGCAAGCTTGAAGACGTGCCGCCGTACTTCCATTACTGCGCGGCATGGGCACTGGTGCATGGCGCTGTGGCCCTGTACCACTCGCCGTTCTGGAGCAATGTGCTGGAAGATCAGGAAGGCTTCTTCCAGTTCCTGATGGATATCGGCGTGCGTATGGGCAACAAGCGCAAACGCGACCCAGAGCCCGCCAGCTGATTGCACCTGCGGTTAAGGCCATGGGTAGCCGGCTATGACGTAGAGCAAAGCTGGCGCAAAAGCTGCATCCGCCAGCTATTCGCCGGTTTTTCGTCACCGGCCACTGGAGGAATGATGCGTAGCCTGGTCTTGCTGCTAACGCTTATGGCGTTGGGCGGGTGCATGAATGTCAGCGATATGGGGGAGGGCGTGCGCTACCACATGAGCGACGCCGGCCTGTTGGATCACAGCGACACCCGCCGTACCTTGTCCATCCGCCTGCAGCCCGACTCCTTTATTTTCATTGGCCAGGGGGCATTCGTGCCGCCCGGCAAAGGCCCCGTTCCTCGCCAGAACGCCGTGGCGGATGAAGCATTCAAGAGCTTCGTCGAATACTTCCCGCTGGTGCGTCGCGCCGACCGGCCCCTTGGCCTGGAAGAGGCCATCGTACAGGCGCGCTCGGTGGGCGCCGACTATGTGCTGTACACCCGGTTCGCCCGCACGGACGACCGCATTGGCAATGGGGATGAGTGGTACGACGAGCAGGCCGTCGACCGCCTTGGCTGGGACAGCGGTGTGGTGCAGATGATGCTGCTGGAAACCAATACGCGCTATTTGATCGACACGGTGCGCATCAAGAGCCGTGGCGGTTTGTTGACGTTCCACGATCAGACCCCGCAGGATTTGCTTGGCGCGCCAATGCGCGAGTACGCTCGTAGCCTGTTGGGCATGAGCCGATGAGGCAATGTGATGAGTGAGTCAGGCAAAACCAGCGATCTCCTGACGCAGATTCCCAGTAGCAAGGGCCTGCCACCGGTGCACCTGTGGAACCCGGATTTCTGCGGCGATATCGATATGCGTATTGCCCGCGATGGCACCTGGTATTACATGGGCACACCCATCGGCCGCAAACCGATGGTGAAGTTGTTTTCCGGCATTATCCGCCGTGAGGGTGATGACTATTTTCTCGTGACACCGGTAGAGAAGGTGGGCATCCAGGTGGATGACGCACCTTTTGTGGTGGTGGCGCTGGAGGTAATGGGCGAGGGCGAGCAACAGGTGCTGCGTTTTACCAGCAATGTGGAGGATCAGGTGGACGTGGGGCCGGCCAACCCTTTACGCGTGGTCACCGACCCCATTACCCAGGCGCCTTCACCCTATGTGTTGATGCGCGATAACCTCGAGGCGCTGGTCCATCGCAATGTGTTCTACCAATTGGTCGAGCTCGCCGTACCGCAGGTGCTGTCAGGTGAACAATGGTTAGGCGTGTGGAGCGGGGGCGTGTTCTACCCCATCGGCCAGGCCGATTGACGCGGTGTTGACCCAATAACGCAAAAGCCCCCGCTGCTTGCGCAACGGGGGCTTTTTTATCTGGCTCCGCGACCTGGACTCGAACCAGGGACCCAATGATTAACAGTCATTTGCTCTACCGACTGAGCTATCGCGGAATCTGCGCGTATCTTACTCATTGCCAGGGGGAAGTCAAGCAACCCCCTGTAAAATCAACCGGTTACAGTACTTCTACGATAGCCTTCGTAACCACGTGGATGTTGCTCTGGTTGAGCGCGGCTACCGCGATGCGGCCTGTGTCCAGCGCATAGATGCCGAAGTCGTTCTTCAGGCGAGTCACTTGCTCAACGGTCAAGCCGGAGTAAGAGAACATGCCCACCTGGCGGCCAACGAAGCTGAAGTCACGCTTGGCGCCGTACTGCGCCAGCAATTCGACCATCTGCTTGCGCATACCATGGATGCGCTGACGCATTTCAGCCAGTTCGGTTTCCCACATCTGGCGCAGTTCAGCACTGTTCAGTACCGTGGCAACGATGGTGGCACCGTGGGTTGGCGGGTTGGAGTAGGTGGTGCGAATCACCCGCTTGACCTGGGAAAGCACGCGCGTGCTTTCGTCCTTGGACGCCGTGACAATGGACAGTGCGCCGACGCGCTCACCGTACAGCGAGAACGACTTGGAGAACGAGCTGGACACGAAGAATTCCAGGCCAGACTCGGCGAACAGGCGCACCGCGAACGCATCTTCGGCGATGCCGTCGCCAAAGCCCTGGTAGGCCATGTCCAGGAACGGTACGTGCCCCTTGGCCTTGACCACTTCCAGAACATGCTTCCAGTCGTCCAGGGTCAGGTCCACACCGGTCGGGTTGTGGCAGCAGGCATGCAACACCACGACAGAGCCCGCTGGCAGGTTGGCCAGGTCTTCGAGCATGCCGGCGCGGTCTACACCGTTGGTAGGTGCGTCGTAGTAGCGGTAGGTTTGCACAGGGAAGCCCGCCGACTCGAACAGCGCGCGGTGGTTTTCCCAGCTAGGGTCACTGATGGCTACCACTGCCCCCGGTGCGATCCGCTTGAGGAAGTCAGCACCGATTTTCAGCGCGCCAGTGCCGCCCACCGCTTGCACGGTGACCACGCGGCCGGCGGCCAGCAGTGGGGATTCGGCGCCGAACAGCAGCTTCTGCACGGCCTGGTCGTAAGTGGCGATACCATCGATGGGCAGATAGCCGCGAGAGGCGTGCTGGGCGGCACGTTGGGTCTCGGCTTCGATCACGGCACGCAGCAGCGGAATGCGGCCTTCCTCATTGCAGTACACGCCTACGCCCAGGTTGACCTTGTCGGTACGTGGGTCGGCATTGAACGCTTCATTGAGGCCCAGGATGGGGTCGCGGGGTGCCAGCTCGACAGCGGAAAACAGGCTCATTGTTACCTTGGCTCGGATAGGAGGTGATAGGGCGTACACGCTCCAGCCGAATGCACTGAAGCGGTGCACAAACGGGGAGTCAGTATAGTGATCCCGCGCGGTCGCCGCGACACTCTGGCGCACCTTTTGCGCCTATTTGCGCAAAAAAATTTCGACCCTTGATCCGATTGCCAGGTCCACCGTTACACCGGGTCACCGTTCCACCTTCAAGGCATCCCCCAGCAGGCCCATTTGGGTATAGACTACTGGCTAAATTTACAGTGCAGCACCGCGAGGTTCGACATGTCCGAGTTTCAGCTCGTCACCCGTTTCCAGCCGGCCGGCGACCAGCCCGAGGCCATACGGCAGTTGGTCGAAGGCATCGAGGCGGGCTTGTCGCACCAGACGTTGCTGGGGGTGACCGGGTCAGGCAAAACGTTCAGCATTGCCAACGTCATTCAGCAGGTGCAGCGCCCTACGCTGGTGCTGGCGCCCAACAAGACCCTGGCCGCGCAGCTGTATGGCGAATTCAAGGCATTCTTCCCCAATAACGCCGTCGAGTACTTCGTCTCCTACTACGACTATTACCAGCCCGAAGCGTACGTACCTTCGTCGGATACGTTCATCGAGAAAGACGCGTCGATCAACGACCATATCGAGCAGATGCGCCTTTCCGCGACCAAGGCGCTGCTCGAGCGGCGCGACGCCATCATCGTCACTACCGTGTCGTGCATCTACGGCCTTGGCAGCCCTGAAACGTACCTGAAGATGGTGCTGCACATCGACCGCGGCGACAAGCTCGACCAGCGTGCGCTGCTGCGCCGCCTGGCCGACCTGCAGTACACCCGCAACGAAATGGATTTTGCCCGTGCCACCTTCCGTGTGCGTGGCGACGTGGTCGACATTTTCCCTGCTGAATCTGACCTTGAAGCCATTCGCATCGAGCTGTTCGATGACGAGGTTGAGAACATCGCCGCGTTCGACCCGTTGACCGGTGAGGTACTGCGCAAGTTGCCGCGCTTCACGTTCTACCCCAAAAGCCACTATGTCACCCCGCGGGAAACGCTGCTGCAGGCGGTGGAGGGCATCAAGGAGGAGCTCGGTGAGCGCCTTGAGTTTCTGCATAAAGGCAACAAGCTGGTCGAGGAGCAACGCCTGGAGCAGCGTACCCGCTTTGACCTGGAGATGATCCTGGAGCTGGGTTATTGCAATGGCATCGAGAACTACTCACGCTACCTGTCGGGGCGGCCGGCCGGGGCGCCACCCCCCACACTCTACGACTACCTGCCGGCGGATGCCCTGCTGGTCATCGACGAGTCGCACGTCAGCGTTCCGCAAGTAGGGGCCATGTACAAAGGCGACCGCTCGCGCAAGGAAACCTTGGTGGAATATGGCTTCCGCCTGCCATCGGCGCTGGATAACCGCCCTATGCGCTTTGACGAATGGGAAAGCGTGAGCCCGCAGACCATTTTCGTTTCTGCCACGCCCGGGCCTTATGAGGCCGAGCATGCCGGTCGGGTGGTGGAGCAGGTGGTTCGCCCTACGGGCCTTGTCGACCCTCAGGTGGAGATACGGCCCGCGCTCACGCAGGTCGACGACCTGCTGTCCGAGATACATAAACGCGTGGCCCTGGGTGAGCGCGTGCTTGCAACCACACTTACCAAGCGCATGGCCGAGGACCTCACTGACTACCTGGCCGATCACGATGTGCGGGTGCGCTACCTGCACTCTGACATCGACACGGTCGAGCGGGTCGAGATCATTCGCGACCTGCGTCTGGGCACCTTTGATGTGCTGGTGGGCATCAACTTGCTGCGTGAGGGCCTGGACATGCCCGAGGTGTCGCTTGTAGCCATACTCGATGCCGACAAGGAAGGCTTCCTGCGGTCGGAGCGCTCACTGATCCAGACCATTGGCCGCGCCGCACGGAACCTCAATGGTCGGGCAATCCTGTATGCCGACAACATCACAGGTTCAATGCAGCGTGCCATTGATGAAACCGAGCGCCGTCGTGAGAAGCAGATCGCGTTCAACGAGGCCCACGGCATCGTGCCGAAAGGGGTGGTCAAGGACATCACCGACATCCTCGAAGGCGCTACGGTGCCGGGGTCGCGCAGCAAGAAGCGCAAAGGGATGGCCAAGGCGGCGGAGGAGAGCGCCCGTTACGAAGCCGAACTGCGCACACCGGGGGAGATCACCAAGCGTATCAAGCAGCTTGAGGAGAAAATGATGCAGCTTGCCCGCGATCTGGAATTCGAGGCTGCAGCGCAACTTCGTGACGAAATCACCCAGTTGCGGGAGCGGCTGATCGTCAGCTGACCCCTCGAGAACCGAGCCGCGCCTGTCCGCATATTGCTGATGGTCTGCGGCCCTGCTTGGCACTTGCGCCTGCGCACGGCAAGCCGTGTGCGCGCCATCGCTGGAGCCCGATGGCTGCCACCTGCTAACATTCGGCCTTTGTTTCATCTTTCGTTCGAGACCCTCCATGACCACCGTACGCACGCGTATCGCGCCATCGCCGACCGGCGACCCCCATGTCGGCACCGCCTACATCGCCCTGTTCAACTACTGCTTCGCCAAGCAGCATGGCGGCGAGTTCATCCTGCGCATCGAGGACACTGACCAGCTGCGCTCAACGCGCGAGTCGGAACAGCAGATCTTCGACGCCCTGCGCTGGCTCGGCATCGAGTGGAACGAAGGCCCGGACGTCGGCGGCCCGCACGGCCCGTATCGCCAGAGTGAGCGGGGCGAGATCTACGCCCGCTATGCCAAGCAATTGGTCGACGCAGGCCACGCGTTCTACTGCTTCTGTACCGCCGAAGAGCTGGAGCAGATGCGTGCAGAGCAGCAGGCCCGTGGGGAGACCCCGCGCTACGATGGCCGTGCCCTGGCCCTGAGCGCCGAGGAAGTGCAGCGCCGCCTTGCGGCAGGCGAGCCGCACGTGATCCGCATGAAGGTGCCGAGCGAAGGCGTGTGCCTGGTACCCGATATGCTGCGCGGCGACGTCGAGATCCCGTGGGACCGCATGGACATGCAGGTGCTGATGAAAAACGATGGCCTGCCCACGTATTTCCTCGCCAACGTGGTGGATGACCACCTGATGGGTATCACCCATGTGTTGCGGGGTGAAGAGTGGCTGCCATCCGCACCCAAGTTGATCAAGTTGTACGAATACTTTGGTTGGGAACAGCCCAAGCTCTGTTACATGCCGTTGTTGCGCAACCCCGACAAATCCAAGCTCTCCAAGCGCAAAAACCCGACTTCGGTCACGTTCTACGAGCGTATGGGCTTCATGCCAGAGGCCATGCTCAACTACCTGGGCCGTATGGGCTGGTCCATGCCGGACGAGCGCGAGAAGTTCTCCCTGGCCGAGATGGTTGAACACTTTGACCTGTCGCGCGTGTCGCTGGGTGGCCCAATCTTCGACATCGAAAAGCTGTCCTGGCTCAACGGCCAGTGGTTGCGTGAATTGCCGGTCGAGGCCTTCGCTGCCCGTTTGCAGCAGTGGGCATTCAACAGCGACTACATGATGAAGATTGCCCCGCACGTGCAGGGGCGCGTAGAAACCTTCAGCCAGGTAGTGCCACTGGGCGGGTTCTTCTTCGAAGGTGCGCTGAAGCTCGACGCCAAGCTGTTCGAGAGTAAAAAGCTGTCGGCCGACCAGGTGCGCCAGGTGATGCAGTTGATCCTGTGGAAGCTCGAAAGCCTGCGTCAGTGGGAGAAGGAACGCATTACGGGCTGCATCCAGGCCGTGGTCGAGGCCCTGGAGCTGAAACTGCGTGACGCGATGCCGCTGATGTTCGCCGCCATCACCGGGCAGGCCAGTTCAGTGTCGGTACTCGATGCCATGGAAATCCTCGGCCCGGACCTGACGCGTTATCGCTTGCGCCAAGCGTTGGACTTGCTGGGTGGCGTTTCGAAGAAAGAAAACAAGGAGTGGGAAAAACTGTTGGCCACCATCGCCTGACGGCGCCAACGAATCGCTAGCATCGCTCGCTTTACCGCCATAACCTGGCCCGTAGGAGCGAGCGTAGCTCGCGATGCGTCGCCCAGCGACGCCCCTGAACGCCTCATTCCCACGTAAAAGCTGCACCTGCGTCCAGCCCATTGCGGTAAGTGATTGTTATCTGTGAAAAAACTTTTGGGTATTTTCAAAAATTCGTTTGACAGGTCTACGATCCGAACTTAATATGCGCCCCGTCCACAGCGATGAACGAAATGAAGCGCCAGGCACCCAGCCAGCGATTCTGTTCAAAGCGACATTGTGGGGCTATAGCTCAGCTGGGAGAGCGCCTGCATGGCATGCAGGAGGTCAGC
>NZ_JACVVH010000091.1:0-6654 GCF_016647865.1 Pseudomonas sp. S60
GCCCTGCCTTCGCCGCTTGCGCTACAGCGAGCAGGTACGCACTGCCCGCCAGGTGCAACGCGACTACACCTTCACCAACCCCGCCTACCGCCAGGAGCACAGAGCCGCCGGACCCTTCCTGGAACACCAGTCCATAGACTACGAATACTTCGATTACCCAGGTCGTTACAAACGCGATGCGGTCGGCAAGCCGTTCACCGAAAACCGCATTACTGCGCTGCGCCACGATGTACGTGTTGCCGAAGTTGAGGGTGACGATGTTCGCCTGCAACCGGGCCTTAGCTTCACCCTGACAGGGCACCCGCGCGATGACCTCAATGCGCATTGGCGGGTGAAAGCGGTTACCCATAAGGGCCACCAGTTCACCAGCCTGCAGGAAGAAGCCTGCGGCGTCGATGTGAGCACGCGCTACGAGCAAACCGCCCTGCTGATCCCAGGCCGGACCGAATGGCGCCCTGCCCCTCTGCCAAAACCACGCGTTGACGGCCCGCACATGGCTACCGTGGTTGGCCCGAAGGAAGAAGAAATCTATTGCGATGAGTGGGGCCGGGTGAAGGTCAGCTTTCCCTGGGACCGCGAAAGCCAGAACAACGAGTTCAGTTCCTGCTGGGTGAGGGTTTCACAAGCCTGGGCGGGTGGCAGCTGGGGCGCAATGGCAATCCCGCGGATCGGCCAGGACGTGATCATCCAGTACGTCAATGGTGATCCCGACCAACCGATGATCACCGGGCGCACCTATTGCGGCGATCAGCTGCCGCCGTATGACCTGCCCGGCCACAAGACCCGCATGACCATCAAGAGCCAGACACATAAGGGGGATGGATATAACGAGTTGCGTTTCGAAGATGAGCTGGGTCGGCAAGAGGTGTTCATCCATGCCGAGAAGGACCAGAACAACGTCGTCAAGCACAACGAAACCACCTTCGTCGGCAATGACCGCAGTGAACGCGTCGATCATAACGAGACGATTTCCATTGGTGACCACCGTACTGAAGACGTGGGCAAGAACGAGACCATCAGTATTGGTGCCAACCGCAGCGTGACCATCGGTGCCAACAAGACCGAAACCATCGCATTGGCCAAGGCGGAGACCATCGGCCTCGCCAAGGCCCTGACGATTGGGGCGGGTTACCAAGTCAGCGTTGGCGCAGCCATGAACACGACGGTCGGGCTTAGCCAGAGCGAACAGGTGGGCGTTCATAAGTCGGTCATCGTCGGCAACACGTTCAGCATCACCGCAGGTGACGAACTCAGCATCACAGTGGGCAAGTCATCGCTGGTGATGAAATCCGACGGCACCGTGCTGATCAACGGCAGCAACTTTGACTTCAGTGCCACAGGGCCTGTGCAAATCAACGGCAAGGATGTCGATATCAACTGAAGGGGTAACCCAAGATGGAGTTTCGCAACCTGACGCCGTTTGACGTCATGTGCTTTAGCGCGCTTGCGCCTGACGGTCAGGAACATCCTGTCATCGCCATGAAAGTCGGGTATCGGCTTGAGCCGATTGAGGGCTGTCCTGGCCGACTCCGGGCCGCTGTCATCGATGATGAACCACTGCCGCTGTGCATGGCCGACACTTACTATGCAGGGATTGGCAGCAGCTCCGTACTCGAAGAGAGCGACCTGGCGCCCTTCAAACCACGCTGCGATGTCATCGTCGTCGGCCATTCCCATGCGCCAGCAGGGCAACCTGCGACTACGTGGGAAGCCGGCATCCGTGTTACATCGACTCGTCCCAAGCAAATAATCCCTGATCCGCCACCCCCACAGCGGGCGCCGAATGTTTACCTCACCGCCGATGAACTGCAGGCGCACCAAGCACGAATACTTGAGGTGCGACAACGCAACAGAGAGCAACTCACACCGCGCGTGTTGTTGGACAAGACACTGCGCTTCACCGGTCCACGAGAGTTTCATCACAACTTCTTCGGCTGGCACCTCACCGACCCAGCGCCTGCCACACGCGTTCCTCTACGCTGGGAACATGCGTTTGGAGGCGCCAGCCAGTTTGCCAATCCTGATTATGGGCATAACCCCGAAGCGCCTGAATTCCTGCTCAATGAAGTCTGCTTCAGTAATCCGCTGGGCTGTGGCTGGCTGGAACAACGCCATGAAAAGCTGCATTACGAGCAGACCGGCGAAAAGCTCGCCAGCCTGCCTGCGCCTCAGCTCGAGCATTTGGACGAGCCCATCGAGCGCCTGCTGCGCTCGCGGCATCCAGCCGGCCCGCTAGATGCCGCTGCCATGGCGGAGGTGGCGGCCTCCTATGGCTGCAGCCCGGCCGGCTTTGGCATCGTTGGCCGCGCTTGGGCACCACGCTTGGCACTTGCTGGCACTTATGACGAAAACTGGGAAGACAATCACTGGCCAGGTCTGCCACAAGATTTCGATTTCGGCTACTGGAACGGCGCCCCAGTTGACCAGCAGGTAGCGTTTCCTACACCCGATGCTCGCGTTGCCCTATTCAACCTGGTTGATCCATCCCTGAGCCAGGATGGGCACTGTGAAGTCCAGCTTCCAGGCCATCGCCCCTTCGTGCTCATGCGCATGGCCAACGGCGTGATGCTGCCACTACCAATGCTCACCGACACACTGCGCGTCGATACCGATGCCATGACCCTGTCGATGACCCACCGTATCAGCCTGTCCAATTCGCTTGGTATTCGCGTGCTCGAAGCGCGTTTCGAAACCGATCCCGACGCTCCCATCGTTCGGCGCGCCCCACACCGCAGCAGGGAGCACGTCTGATATGGCCGATAACGTAATGGCTCGGCAACAGGCGAAATGGACGGTCATCAGCATCGCCCCCGACGTGTGCAAAACGCCGATGGGCAGCAGCGTTCCACCCGTTCCTTATCCGGTCACGGCAGAGCTGGACACGAGCACGGGGGTGGCGAAAAGCGTGCGCGCCAATGGCCATCCGGTCGTCGTGTACAAGCGTAGTTTCACACCCACGACCATCGGTGACGCTGCTGGCAAGGCCAAAGGCGTCAAGAGCGGTACTGTCGAGGGCAAATGCCACCCGCTGGAACACAGTAGTTCCGTGCGTGCGGAGGGGCATCACCTGGTTCGCCATGGGGATCTGTTCTGGATGAACGGGAGCTGATGCGATGAGTCAGCAGCCCATTCAACTGGACCCATTGGTCGTTCAGGTACGCGAAGTGCCGCTGCGTAAGCTATCCGGCGGGCCAGACAAGATGTTCGTGCAGACCGACGGTGCAGGCAACGTACTGGTCGACTTCGCCGATGGCGCCCATGAGTGGGGCAAATCCCTGGCGCTGGATGACACGCAGTATGAGGCCCTGCGGCAGGAAGCGTTTCGCAGGGAACTGGCGGACCTGGAGGACATACCGGCCTACCGTGAGCTCTACCCTTCGCCGCGAAGCGGTGGCGCGACCACCACGCCCAATGGCAATACGCTGGGTCGGGTAAATGGTGAAACGCCGGCTTCTGGTAAAGCCGCCAATGACGCCAACCCTCAAGTCGAAAGCGAATCACCGGCAGAAGGCCTTACCGGCGATGAGATACTCGATGGTATTCAGCTGGGGCTGGATATCTTTGGCCTGATTCCGGTGGTGGGCGAGATCGCCGACGTTGCCAATGCAGGCATCAGCCTTGCTCGGGGTGATTATGCAGGGGCTGCCCTGTCCTTGCTCTCGGCTATTCCCCTTGTGGGTTATGCTGGCACTGCGGGCAAGGTCGTGCGGCATACGACTAAGGCAACGGCGGAAGCTTCGGCCAAGACCGCGAAAGAGATAGCCGAACGCTCAGCTAAAGAAACAGCAGAGAGGACTGCAAGGGAAGGCTCAGAGCAAGTTACTAAGCGTGTTGATGAAATACCTTACAGAAAAAAAGATGGCGCTAAAATAAATGAGCGTGTCGTCCGCGATGGTTCACACCTTGGGCCAAATGGGAGACCAAAGCCCAACAGCAGATACAAGACTGGAGAGCACGAATATATTTATGAAACCGATAGCCTAGGTCGAATCAAAGAAGTAACAGCCAACGACTTGAAATTGACCAGCCGGGAAAAACGGTTGCCACACAACTCTAATTCACCAGAAAAAATGAGTGGCGATCATGCAGGACACTTGATCGGAGATAGATTCGGTGGATCCCCTAAACTGGACAACATCGTAAGCCAAACAGCCTCCACCAATACCGGATCATACAAAAGGCTTGAAAATGAGTGGGCAAAAGCAATAAAAAATGGTAAAAAAGTCTCTGTAAAGATCACCCCAAATTACTCAGGATCATCATCAAGACCAAATAGTCTAACCATCACACAAGTTATCGACGGAAAAACTAAAAGAGTCAGACTGAAAAATTAGGAGACACAATCATGGCAAAAATCTTTGAAGACCATCTTTCCGAGATTCAAGCAGAAATGGTCAGCATCGCACTAGAATATGTCGAACACAGGGCCGATGAAATTTACATCTACGCCGCAAATGAAGACGGAATTACTGCATTCGACGTCCTCTACAAAATAAACGGAATTGCAGTAGAAAAAGAAAACATAAATAGCGCCTTGAAAGCAGGAGAACCCAAGTATGACACATCAGTAAACAGAATGAATTCCATGCTGGACATAGGCCTCGACGACCTAGAGGCTTTAGAGGAAAAATGTAACGAGTTCAACCAAGAAATACCTAGCGAAATGCTCATCCACTACGTCGTAGAAAGCAATAAAATGCGAGCGAAGATCAGATACGAAAAAATTTTTTCCGAAGATCCAGAACTAACACCAGGGGACATATTCGACTCTTGGGCTCAAAATATAATTCAAGGTAATCCAGCATTTTAGCTCAATCAACGACATCAGCATCGGCACAAAAATCCAATCTGTGCTGATAATGAATCAGGGCGACATGGAGAGCCTGTCAGAAAAGGGAGGATAGAAATGCGAGACGAAGACTTTTCAGAATTTATCGAGTGTTTCGGAGAGCCCACTCACCGCACTCTAGTTTCAGAGAGCGGCTTTGAAAAATGGAAAAATCTCCTCCCTCCTGTATTGCTTGAATACTGGAGGAATGAAGAGTGGTCAAGCTACGCAGACGGACTGATCTGAATAGTAAATTCACATGATTTCGAACACCTTAAAAATACTTGGCTACAAGGCACCCCACTAGAATCTTTAGATAAATTTCATGTCATAGCGCTGAAGCGCATTCGGAAATTTATATCTATGCGGGGGAAAACCGGACGAAGCGTCACAATTATTTGCAAGCAGAGCGAAATTCTCGCTCTAAAAAAAAATCGCTTAAAGCCCAAGATTCTTGACGCACAAAACATTACGATACAGTCACTAATTGGCTCTAGCGATCCAGAGGATTTTAACATCCAAGATTCGAATGGAAAATTGCTCTTTAACAGCGCCCTGAGGAAGTATGGCCCTTTGGAGCCGGATGAGTTGTACGGATTCGAGCCCGCGCTAGTACTTGGCGGGTACCCGACCTTGGAGAATTTGCGGCGTCTGAAGCTGGATCAACATTTGTTAATCCTCCGCAGCTTTGAAACACCAACCCTGCCCTTCTCCAGCACTGACCTTGAAAAATCTAAAAAAGATGCAGCAGACCTTGCCAACTCTGCGCGTAGAGACGTAGAAGCGATGCTCAAGAAAATCGATGAATATGACGCAGATGGAGGATGTAAAAAAGCCTACATGAAGGCTGCGAAAAGGGTACTCAAAGACAACGATTGGTTTGACAAGAAGCTCGAAGACATCATTAATCTAGGACTATGAGGCCAAATATGCAACACCATCAATACTTGGGAATCTATTACGGTGAAGCCAAGCTTGGGGATTTACTGAAGTCACTCAACATCTATGAGCAACCAATCCTTGCGCGCGGGGAAACAGACACCTACCTCTCAAAAGAAACTGCTGGAATTGAGCTGACGTTTTCAGACTCGGAAACGCTTAAATCGCCCGAGCGGGACTACCCGGACGGAGCACTCGTATTAGTAAACATACGGTACTACGGCAAACAGATAGGTCAATTCTCCATCTACCAAGGCGTATTGCCTTACGGCATAAAATTCGGCCTAAAAAAAGCAGCACTCCTCACATTACTTGGTGAGCCGGAATGGAAAAATCCGCAGGAAAGCCGTTTACGCTGGATACGCGAAAACCACAGGGTTCATGTAACACTAAGCCATAACGAAGAGGTAGCTGTAGTCTCCGTGGGGCTTCCACTTTAGAGACCCAATAATCATATAAAATACAGACCTGCAAAAACAAGGTACGGATTATGAAGGCTTCGGACTTGACATCACTTTTTGGTATAGCCAGTGATGACGAACGTGTTATTCGACTTTTTAAAAAGCTAAACACCCTACGCCGCCCATGTTAGCCAGACAGCTACTTCGGGAGAAGTCACGAGGGAGCTGTGCTTTTACTTGCCAGCCCATCAATAGCGAACGTGCCACAACTTGCCATCCGCACACTTACGCCGAGTAAAAGACCATCACTATCCCCGAGGCTGTAATCCTTGCGGCTAGTTGGACCGGAATGGCATTGACTGAAACGAAAAAAGACGCCTAAGCGTCTATTTTCAAGGTCTTACAGAACTCAATCGAACTCTGCAGACCCATATTTGGAGCGGGAAACGAGACTCGAACTCGCGACCCCGACCTTGGCAAGGTCGT
>NZ_JACVVH010000092.1:0-6619 GCF_016647865.1 Pseudomonas sp. S60
CCCTGCCGGCCCTGGCGGTCGCTCCTACGTTTGTTTCGGGCCAGTCATGCCTGTGACAGGCGCGCGCGACTGCCTTGGTTTGTACGACACGGTACCGCGACATGCGCCAGGGCGTCCGCGCGCCAATGGCACAGGCCTATTTGGCCCGAAACAAACGTAGGAGCGGGCATCGCCCGCTGCCACATCAGCTATCGTAGCCCAGGTTGGGCGCAAGCCAGCGCTCGCTTATCGCCATGTCCTGGCCTTTGCGGGCGCTGTAGCTTTCTATCTGGTCCTTGTCGACCTTGCCGACCGCGAAGTATTGGGCCTGCGGGTGGGCAAAGTACCAGCCGCTCACGGCGGCGGCCGGGAACATCGCAAAGTGCTCCGTGAGGAACACGCCGCTCGGGCCGGTTTCACCGATGGCGCTGCCATCGAGCAGGCGGAACAGCGTCTGCTTCTCGGTGTGGTCCGGGCAGGCCGGGTAGCCTGGCGCCGGGCGAATACCCCGGTACTGCTCCTTGATCAGCGCCTCGTTGTCCAGTTGCTCGTCGCAGGCATAGCCCCAGTACTCTTTGCGTACCTGTTCATGCAACCACTCGGCACAGGCCTCGGCCAGGCGGTCGGCCAGCGCCTTGACCATGATCGAGCTGTAGTCGTCGCCTTTATCCTGGTAGGCCTTGGCCACTTCCTCGGCACCAATGCCCGCCGTGGTGATGAAACCGCCCACATAGTCGGTCACACCGCTTGCCTTGGGCGCCACAAAGTCTGCCAGTGACCAGTTCGGTTTGCCGTCGGGCTTGATGGTTTGCTGGCGCAGGTGGTGCAGGGTGGCCAGGGGTTGGCCATCTTCGCCATACACCTCGATGTCATCGTCGGCCACCTGGTTGGCCGGCCAGAAGCCGAACACGGCCCGGGCGCTGATGAGTTTCTCGTCGATCAGCTTGTCGAGCATCTGCCGGGCGTCGTCGTACAGCGCGGTGGCGGCTTCGCCCACCACCTCATCGGTGAGAATGCGCGGGAACTTGCCTGCCAGGTCCCAGGAAATGAAGAACGGCGTCCAGTCGATGTACTCGGCCAGGGTGCGCAGGTCGATGTCCTGCAGCACCTTCACGCCCGTGAACGAAGGCACCGCGGGCTGGTAGCCCGCCCAGTCATACTGAGGCTTGGCGGCAACGGCCCGGGTGTAGCTCAGGCGCTCGGTGCGGGCGCTGCGGTTGGCAGTGCGCTCGCGCACCTCCTGATAGTCCTGGCGGGTGCGTTCCACAAAGCCTGCTTTCAGCTCCTTGGACAACAGCTGCGTCGCCACGCCCACCGCACGCGAGGCATCGGTCACGTAGATGACGGCATCGTTGCTGTATTTGGGCTCGATCTTCACCGCCGTGTGCGCCTTGGAGGTCGTTGCGCCGCCGATCATCAGCGGCAACTCGAAGCCCTGACGCTGCATTTCACGGGCCACGTGCACCATCTCGTCCAGCGACGGGGTGATCAGGCCAGACAGGCCGATGATGTCGCACTTCTGTTCCCGCGCGGTCTGCAGAATCTTCTCGGCAGGCACCATCACCCCAAGGTCGACGATGTCATAGCCATTGCAGCCCAGTACCACGCCGACGATGTTCTTGCCGATATCGTGCACGTCACCTTTTACCGTGGCCATCAGGATCTTGCCCTTGGCTTCCGGCTTGTCGCCCTTTTCCGCTTCGATGAAGGGGATCAGGTGCGCCACGGCCTGCTTCATCACCCGGGCCGATTTCACCACCTGTGGCAGGAACATCTTGCCGGCACCGAACAGGTCGCCGACCACGTTCATGCCGTTCATCAGCGGGCCTTCGATCACTTCGATAGGGCGTGCGCATTGCTGGCGGCAGGCCTCGGTGTCTTCGACGATGAACGCAGTGATGCCCTTGACCAGCGCGTGCTCGAGGCGTTTTTCAACCGGCAGCGAGCGCCACTCTTCGTTCTCCACTTCCTTGGTGGCGCCGCCGCCCTTGTAGTCGTCGGCAATCGCCAGCAACGCATCGGTGCCATGGGGCGTGCGGTTGAGCACCACGTCCTCGACTTTTTCGCGCAACTGCGGCGGGATCTCGTCGTAGATCTCCAGCTGGCCGGCGTTGACGATACCCATGGTCAGGCCGTTCTGGATTGCGTGGAAGAGGAACACCGAGTGGATCGCCTCGCGCACCGGGTTGTTGCCACGGAACGAGAACGACACGTTGGACACACCGCCCGAGCTGAGGGCATGGGGCAGGTGGTCGCGGATGTAGGCACACGCTTCGATGAAGTCCACCGCGTAGTTGTTGTGCTCCTCGATACCCGTGGCCACCGCGAAGATGTTCGGGTCGAAGATGATGTCTTCAGGCGGGAAGCCCACTTCGTTTACCAGGATGTCATAACTGCGCTTGCAGATTTCCTGCTTGCGCGCAGCGGTATCGGCCTGGCCCACTTCATCGAAGGCCATCACCACCACCGCCGCGCCATAGCGCTTGCACAGGCGGGCGTGATGCTTGAACTGCTCGACGCCTTCCTTCATCGAGATGGAGTTGACGATGCCTTTGCCCTGAATGCACTTGAGGCCCGCTTCGATCACCTCCCACTTGGAGGAATCGATCATGATCGGCACACGGGAAATGTCCGGCTCACCGGCGATCAGGTTGAGAAAGCGCACCATGGCGGCCTGGGAGTCGAGCATCCCTTCGTCCATGTTGATGTCGATCACCTGGGCGCCGGCTTCCACCTGCTGCAGCGCCACTTCCAGCGCCTCGGTGTAGTTCTCTTCGCGGATCAGCCTGGCGAACTTGGCGGAACCGGTGATGTTGGTGCGTTCACCCACGTTGACGAACAGCGACTGGCGGTCAATGGTGAACGGCTCCAGCCCCGACAGCCGGCAGGCTTTGGGGATGTCCGGGATCGCCCGCGGCGGGTACTTGGCTACCGCTTGCGCGATAGCCTGGATATGGCCTGGCGTGGTGCCACAGCAACCGCCGATGATGTTCAGGAAGCCACTGGCGGCAAACTCCTCGACCACGGCAGCCATCTCGGCCGGGGTTTCATCGTACTCACCGAACGCATTGGGCAGGCCGGCATTGGGGTGCGCCGAAACATGGGTGTCGGCCTTGCTCGACAGCTCTTCCAGGTAGGGCCGAAGGTCCTTGGCGCCGAGCGCACAGTTCAGGCCTACCGAAATCGGCTTGGCGTGGCGAACCGAGTTCCAGAACGCCTCGGTGGTCTGCCCGGACAGGGTACGGCCGGAGGCATCGGTGATGGTGCCCGAGATCATGATGGGCAGTTCTACGCCATCGTCTTCGAACACCTGCTGTACGGCGAAAATCGCCGCCTTGGCGTTCAGCGTGTCGAAAATGGTTTCGATCAGCAGCAGGTCGGCGCCGCCCTCGATCAGGCCGCGGGTCGCCTCGACGTAGTTCTCTACCAGCGCGTCGAAGGTGACGTTCCGGTAGCCCGGGTCATTGACGTCGGGGGAAATGGAGCAGGTGCGGCTGGTGGGGCCCAGCACCCCGGCCACGAAGCGTGGCTTGTCGGGGGTTTCCAGGGTTTTGGCGTCGGCCACCTGGCGCGCGATGCGGGCGCCTTCGACGTTCAGTTCGTAGACCAGCGCTTCCATGCCATAATCGGCCTGGGAAATCTGGGTGGCGTTGAAGGTGTTGGTTTCGAGGATGTCCGCGCCGGCATCCAGGTAGGCTTTTTCGATGGCGGCAATCACGTCCGGGCGGCTGAGCAGCAGCAGGTCGTTGTTGCCTTTGACGTCGCTTGGCCAGTCGGCGAAGCGTGTGCCACGATAGTCGTCTTCCTCCAGGCGGTAGCTTTGAATCATAGTGCCCATGCCGCCGTCGAGAATCAGAATGCGCTCTTTAAATGCTTGGTGGAGTGCTTGGAGACGAGCGCTGCGGTCGGACATATGAACTACCTGGTCGGGCGAATATCAGAAGGTGGCGAATCATAACAAAGCTGCGCGGTTTTTAGGCGTATCGCCCATTTGCATGAAAACTGCTCATGTTGCTGGCCGGCATGCAGCACTGCTTTACCAGGCAACACTCGTGATGGCTTTCAAGAACCAGGACTCTGCGCACATGCTGCATCGTATTCTTGCCGGTATCTTCGCCCTGCTAATTAGCAGCGCGGTGTTCGGGCAAGCGCCCCAATCCAGCCCGGCTATTTCCTACACCCGGGACATCCAGCCGATCTTCACCGAGAAGTGCGTGGCCTGCCATGCCTGCAACGACGCCGCCTGCCAGCTCAAGCTGGAAAGTGCCGAGGGTGCTGTGCGTGGCGCTACCAAGGTGCCTGTGTACCAGGGGGAGCGGGCCGAGGCGGTACCGACCACGCGCTTGTTCTACGACGCCCACAGCGAAGCAGAATGGCGCAAGAAAGGTTTCTACTCGGTGCTTGACAACCAGGGCAGCCAGGCCGCGCTGATGGCGCGCATGCTCGAACTTGGCCACAAGACCCCGCTCACCCCCAACGCCAAGGTGCCGGACGAGATCGTACTGGGGCTGAACCGCAACAACATGTGCCCGCTGCCTCAGGAATTCGACGCCTATGCCGGCGCCCACCCCAGGGAAGGCATGCCGCTGGCCGTTACCGGGCTGACCGATAAGGAATACGACACCATGCGCCGCTGGCTGGCCGCCGGTGCGCCGGTGGAGTACCAGGCCATCAAGCCCAGTGCTGCCGAAGCCAGCCAGATTACGCAATGGGAAGAGCTGCTCAACCGCCCAGGGTCCACCGAGGCGCTGGTGGGGCGCTGGCTGTACGAGCACCTGTTCCTTGCCCATATCTACTTCGTTGGGGGTGAGCAGGGCCACTTCTTCCAGTGGGTACGCTCGCGCACTCCGAGCGGCCAGCCGGTGGACATCATCGCCACCCGCCGCCCCAATGATCCGCCCGGCACCGACTTCTATTACCGCCTGATCCCGGTGCAGGGCGTGATCGTGCACAAGACCCACATCACCTACCCGATGGGGCCGCAGAAGCTCAAGCGGGTGAAACAGCTCTTCTACGCAGGTGACTGGCACGCCACCGCCTTGCCTGGCTACGGGCCGCGCCACCGCGCCAACCCGTTCGAAACCTTCGAGGCGATCCCGGCGGTGGCGCGCTACCAGTTCATGCTCGATAACGCTGAGTACTTCGTGCGCACGTTCATCCGTGGCCCTGTGTGCCGTGGCCAGATCGCCACCGACGTGATCCGTGACAACTTCTGGGCGCTGTTCCAGGAGCCTGCCTTCGACCGTTACGTTACCGATGCAACCTACCGGGGCGAGGCCACGCCGCTGCTGGCCATGCCTGGGCAGAATGACGATGTAGGCAACGTGCTGAGCCTGTGGCGCGCCTACCGTGACAAGCGCAACGACTACGAGAAACTGCGCAGGGATGCCTACGCGCAGATGCCTGCGCCGGGCTGGGCGACCTTGTGGGCCAGTAACGACAACGCCTTGTTGAGCATTTTCCGTCATTTCGACAGTGCCTCGGTGACCAAGGGCCTGGTGGGCGATGTGCCGCTCACCGTGTGGCTGTTCGATTACCCGTTGCTGGAACGCACCTATTACCAGCTGGCGGTGAACTTCGATGTGTTCGGCAACCTGTCGCACCAGTTGCAGACGCGGCTGTACTTCGACCTGATCCGCAATGGCGCCGAGGTCAACTTCCTGCGCCTGATGCCGGCCAGCCAGCGTCAGGACATCCTCAGTGACTGGTACCAGAACAGCGGCAAGGTGAAGATGTGGCTCGACTATGAGGACATCGACACGGACACCCCGAGCGGTATCGTGCTGGACCCACGCGACCCCAAGCGTGACTTCGGCCTCAAGCTGCTGCAGCGCACTGGCAGCCTCAACGTGGCACCCGACCCGATCAACCGCTGCCAGGGTGCGTACTGCTCACGGCCGCAGATGACAGAAGAGTTCCGTAATGTGGAGCAGTCCCTCAGCCGCCTTGTCTCCCGGCCAGCAGCTGGGCTGAAGGTGATCAAGCAGTTGCCCGAGGCGACCATGCTGCGCATCGAAGGGCAGGGCGGGCAGCGCCAGGTGTACAGCTTGTTGCGCAACCGCGCGCATACCAATGTCGCCTTCCTGCTGGGTGAGGCTTACCGCTACGAGCCAGGCCTCGATACCCTGACCTTGTACCCCGGGGTGCTCAGCAGCTACCCCAACTTCATCTTTAACATTCCCAGCAGTGATGTGGCGGAATTCGTCGAAGACATGGAAGACGCCAGGGATGACCCGGCCAAGTTCGAGCGCATCGTCATGCGCTGGGGCGTGCGCCGTAGCCACCCGCAGTTCTGGTTCTACTTCCATGACCTGAACAGCTTCATCAAGGAAACCGAACCGGTCGAGGCCGGGGTGCTGGACATGAACCGCTACGAGAACCTCTGATCGGGGCCGCTGACCTTTCTGGCCACCCTGCGGTCCCAAACGGTGGGTGGTATCGGCGCCACGCTGCAGCCGATACCTCAATGCACCGGTTATCGCAGGGTACTCCATGCTGTATTCGCTTCAGGCACTTCGGGCATTCGCTGCCTGGGTGGTGGTATGTCACCATTTCATGCAGATCTTCTTCGATTTCAAGGCCTCTGGGCCGGTCGGCCAGTTGCTGGCCGACCCCCGGGCCCAGGGGGGGGGCCACATAA